>CAZPMV010000388.1:0-3028 GCA_964587335.1 uncultured Anaerolineales bacterium | reverse complement strand
ACCAGAGTTACTTCAGGTCTACTTGCCGCTGGTGGTGAATGCTGGATAGGTATCGCGGCGTACACTCCCTGGGGTCCTGACCTTTTCGTTCCTGAGCAGAGGAATGGGGGTACATGTTCGTTAACCAACGGGCGGTGCTGCCATTAGTCATGGGTTGTTTGGCAGCCACGCTGCTTTTGCTTCTGGCAGGCACTCTGACGCAACAGGAGACGACGCGAGCAATGGCGCCCCTTCCTGAGCGAGAGGCGGATCAGCCGCGCCAGGCGTTGGGTTCAACGCATGTGCTCACCGAGACCGGCGCGATCCAGGGTCTGGTGTGGGACGATCGGGACGGAGACGGACAGCGAGGGGATGAAGAGCCTCCCCTGGCAGGAGCTGTGCTCACCCTGGAGGAGGTAGAGGGGACACTGCTGCTCACACAGACCACCGGCGCCGATGGCTGGTATCTCTTCACCGATCTCAGCCTTGCACTCTACGAACTGACGGAAACCGACCCTCCGGGCTATATCTCCACCACGTCCAACCAGTTCACGGTGAGGGTGCGGGAAGGGGTGACGAAGACGATCAACTTCGGTGACAGCCTGCCGCCCACGTCCACACCCACACCGGCCTGGGGGCAGACGCAGCCCGCCGTGGTGGCCTGCGGCACGACGTACGCTGGCGACACACGCCTGGGCGTCCCGCTCGTCGAACGCTACAGTTGTCGTCCCGACTGGCATGAGAGCGGCCCAGAGCAGGTCTTTCTCCTGGAGCTAAGCCAGCCGCAGGAAATCACAGCGGTCCTGACGTTCGACCAGACTCCGCAAGCTGATCTGGACATTTTCTTGCTGCACGGTCCCGATCCTACAGCCTGCTTGGCTTCCGGTGATCGCTTCGTGCGCTACGAGGTGACCTCGCCCGGGCAGTACTACCTGGTGGTAGATGGCTACATGGGGCAGGCGGGCCCGTACGTCCTGCAGGTGAGCTGCCCCCTTGACCCGCAGGCGACCGTGACACCTACCTCCACGGCCACGCCGACTCCCACCACGACGCCAACGCCCACGATCACCCCCACCCCGACGGTAACTCCCACGCCTACGCCGACGGTGAACCCTTTCGTTTGGCTGCAACGGATGCCCCTGGCGATGCGAGCCTATCCTCCCACCACGACTCCGCTCACGGTGGTCTTGCAGCAGGGGACAGAAGGCTATCTCGGGGTGCAGGATACGTATCTCAGTGCCTGGGAGCAAACCACCAACTATGCTGACGACGAGTTGATGTTGGTGCGTTCGCACGATGTCAAGGCCCCGTTGTTGCGCTTCGATCTGTCGCTATTGCCGAGAGAGGCGGTCATTGCCCAAGCCACGTTGGGCCTCTACGTGATAAACAGAAGCAATCCCAACCCCGTGACCGTCGGTGCGTATAACGTTGAGCGCTCCTGGTCCATCACCAGCACGACCTGGCTGCAGGCGGCGGAGGGAGTAGCCTGGGAGGAGCCGGGGTGCAACGGCCCCAATGATCGCTACCTGACACCTGAGGATGAGCAGACCCTGTCGGAGACTGGGGTATGGTATAGTTGGGACGTAACCCGGTTGGCCCAGCGCTGGGCATTCGATCCCACACTCAACCAGGGGATGATTCTGAAGGGAACAGCCATTCCAAATGTAGAGTACATCTTCTACTCTTCTGAATTCGGGCACAGTGATCGTCGCCCGCGTCTGGAGATAGGTTATTGGGTACCCATACAGGAATGACAGAACTGTCATCCCCAGAAGGCGTGATTCTCATCTGCTTGTCATCTTCTTGATGTATCGTTAGTGGTGTAAAGAAGAAAGGAACCCCCGTGTCAAACATCATCAAACCGAGACGCATACGGCTCGAAGCCTCATCAATTTGTCAACTGAGGTGCCCTTCCTGTTCGAATACGACCAAAGCCATACAGCCAGTTGTGGGCAGCGGCTTCCTCAAGCCGAGCGATTTCCAAGAACTCCTTGACAGCAGTCCGTGGATTTCAGAGATCGAACTCACGAATTACGGAGAGATGTTTCTTAATCCAGACCTGTTGGAGATTATCAAGTATGCTTATAGACGAAACGTTATCTTGAGGGCCGACAACGGGGCGAATCTTAATCATGTTAAGGAAGAGGTGCTCGAAGGCCTGGTTAAATACGGGTTCCGGAGCATGTCCTGTTCCCTCGACGGCGCCAGCAACGAAACCTATAGGATATATCGAGTCGGGGGAAACTTCGAGACGGTAATCGAAAACATAAAGAAGATAAACCACTTCAAGAAAAAGTACCGCTCGAAGTATCCTCTGCTGACCTGGCAATTCGTGGTCTTTGGGCACAATGAGCATGAGATACCCATAGCAAGAAAACTGGCCCGTGATCTGGACATGGAGTTCCGCCCGAAGTTCTCCTGGGATGCTGACTTCTCACCTGTGCGAGATCAAGAGTTTGTCAGGCGAGAAGTTGGTCTGGATGCCGCTTCGCGGGATGAATACAAGGACAAATATGGAATCCACTATGTGCGGGGAACTTGCCACCAGTTGTGGCGCGAGCCACAGATAAATTGGGATGGTAAGGTATTGGGATGTTGTCGTAATATCTGGGGTGATTTCGGAGGCAATGCCTTCAGGGACGGGCTCTTAGATAGTGTAAACAACGAGAGGATTAAATACGCCAGGGAAATGCTGTTGGGCAAAAAGGTCGCGCGGGGGGACGTCCCCTGTACTACCTGTGAGATTTACCTGGGTATGAAAGCTAGCGGCAGGTGGCTGACAAAAGGAGAGCTAAGCAGAGGATTGCCACGCTTGCTGTACCGCGCGGCGGGGTTTGTTCACCGTTCTTTCGGAGTGCATAGACCGCACAAGCGTGAAGCGTAGAACATGAAGCGAGATCTAGCTACCTGACAGTTTTCAGAAGTAGGGTACGAGACGGTACGGTAACGGATGTGATGTAGTATCACTGCCAGGTATCCAATTGCTTGAGCACGTCGATGGCACCGAACTCGGAGTCACCGACCAAGCAGACAGGAACATCCTCAGGGA
>CAZPMV010000387.1:0-3032 GCA_964587335.1 uncultured Anaerolineales bacterium | reverse complement strand
ATTCGTTTCCTGGCCGACGGATTGGTGAACGCCAAGGCGATGGTCACTCACGTGTACCCCTTGGCTGAGTTCGAGAAGGCCATAGGCGTCAAGAACCAGCCAGGGGCCACTTCCATCAAGACCGTTCTGATCCCCTAGCCCCGTGCACAGACCCGCGATAGGAGATCCCATGACAGCCGAGTTGGTCTTGACCATAGATGTCGGAACCGGCAGCTCGCGGGCCTGTGTCTTCTCCCTGCGAGAGAATCTGGTCTTGGCCACCGCTTCCCAAGACAATCCCGTGAGCCACCCACTACCACATCGGGCGGAGTTCGATCCCGCTGGCTGGTGGCGGGGCATCGTGCAGGTGATGGCCGAGGCGGTGGACAAGGCCGGTCGGTCCGGCAGTGACTACCTGGGCATCACTGCGACTAGTCTGCGGCAGGGGTTCGTCCTGCTGGACGGAAATGGTGACGCCGCCGCTCCTGGAGTGCTGAACTATGACCGGCGTGGGGGCAACTACTGCCAGGTCATCGAGTCCTGCCTGGGCATTGAAGAACTGTATCGGCTCACCGGCCACTGGCATGCGCCCGAACTCACCCTACCCAAACTGCTGTGGTTCCGTGCTGAACGGCCGGATGTTTGGAATCGAGTCGCCTCCTTTCTGTTCGTCCACGACTGGATTCTCTTCGGACTGTGCGGGGAGAAGGGCACCAATTCCACGATGATCTGTGCCGGCCAGATGGGCGACGTGCAGGCCCGCACCTGGGCGAAGGAGTTGCTGCGGGGACTGAATCTGCAAACCGACTTGCTGCCGCCAGCCTACGAGGCCGGCGCTTTGTTGGGGCGGCTGAAAGATGACGTGGCCCGCGCTGTTGGCCTGCCGGCAGGCATACCAGTGCACGTGGGCGGCGGTGACACGCAGTTTGGCTGCTTGGGAGTGGGAGGAATGGAGTCCGGCCAAGTGGTCATCTCGGGCGGCTCCACTACCCCGATCATGATGGCGGCCGATCGCCCGCTGTTCGATCCTCTGCGCTACCCGTGGGTCAGCACGCACCTGCGGCCCGGACTGTGGGCAGCAGAGACCAACGCCGGACACACCGGCATGGTCTACAAGTGGTTCCGCGATACCTTCGGGCAGGCGCAAGTCGCCGAAGGCCGGAGGCGCGGGCAGGGAGCCTACCAGATCCTGGACCAACTGGCGGCGGACGCCCCCATCGGGTCCGGCGGTCTGCTGGTGGTGGCGACCAATCCCCGCTGGGCGCAGGATACCTGGCAGCGCAAGGCGCCCTACGTGTTGTACAACTTCAACGTGAGTCACCAACTGGGCCAGGTGGCCCGTGCGATCCTGGAAAGCGTCTGCTACGGCGTGCGGGGCAATCTGGAGCAACTGGAGAGGGTGGCTGGCGAGCGCTTCGAGACTGTGCTGTTCACCGGTGGCTCAGCCGGAGCTCCGCTGTGGGCGCAGATGATGGCCGATGTGCTGGGACGCCCGCTGTGCGTGGTTCAGGTGACCGAACCG
The DNA here is from genome assembly GCA_964587335.1 of uncultured Anaerolineales bacterium. Classification (GTDB taxonomy): domain Bacteria; phylum Chloroflexota; class Anaerolineae; order UBA3071; family UBA3071; genus UBA3071. Next base: position 1,531 of record CAZPMV010000387.1, on the reverse strand, counting down.
GCGGCATCGGCCGGAGCGCAACTCGTCCTATGGGGACAGGGAAGCGAGGACGTGCTGCCTGGACCACCGGTCACAGTCTACGAGCCTGACCCCACGCACACAGAGCAATACGAGCCACACTATCGAACCTATCTGGACGTGTTCGAGAAGATGCAAGAACACTTTGCCACACAAACAGACTGAGATGCATGTGAGATGTATGGATGAAGCAAGCACTTGTTCTAGCCGAGTTCGACCCAGACGCCATCCCGGCCCTGGAAGCACTGGGCTACGCGGTTGAACTTGCCGGATGGGGACAGACCCATCACGCGCTGACGGAAGATAAGTTGGTAGCGCTGATCCCTGACGTCTCTCTCCTGATCGTTGAAGTGGAGCGGGTAACGCAAGAAGTGATCGTGGCAGGAGAGCGCTTGGAGATCATCGCTGCTTGCCGCAGCCTGCCGGTCAACGTGGACATGGCCGCCGCGACGGCGGCGGGGATCACGGTGCTTAGCACCCCGGCGCGCAATGCGGAGTCGGTAGCGGAGTTCACCCTGGGACTCATCCTGACCATGGGCCGCAACATCTGCCGCGCCGACAGACATCTGCGGGAGAGCGGGTGGCACGTAGGCGACGAGATCCCCTACTTCCACTTTCGCGGCCCTGAGTTGGCAGGCAAAACCCTGGGGCTAGTGGGATGTGGAGCCATCGGACAGGCACTGGCCCGTCGTGCTTGTGCCCTGGGCATGAACGTGCTGGGAAGCGATCCCTACATGTGCCAAGATGATCTCGGCAGCATGGTGCACCTGGCCCCATGGGACGCGATACTGGCCAAGGCCGATTTCCTCTCACTTCACGTCCCTCTCAGTGAGGAGACGCGGGGCATGATCGGCGCGGCTGAGCTAGTGCGGATGAAGCCGACCGCCTATCTGATCAACACTGCACGTCCTGCGGCAGTCGACGAGGAAGCGCTGTACAAGGCGCTCCTGGAGCGCCGAATTGCGGGCGCAGCATTGGACGTCTTCTGGCAGGAACCCTTGCCACCAGACAGCCCCTGGTTGGAGTTGGACAACGTGCTCCTCACACCGCACCTGGCCGGCGCGGCCGACGATGTCAGAAACCACCATTCGGCGATGGTTGTCGAAGATGTGAAAACGCTCTTGAGCGGGGCATCTCCAGAACGGTTGGCCAACCCTGAGGTGCTTCAAGTACCCTGATCGAGACGTCTACCAGGTAGCCCACGAACATAATCGCTTCGCGCCCCCGAAGACCACGGAGCGCCCCCTCACGCTTCTGCCCAGCCTGTCTCTTGACGCCCTCATGATTGCATCCGCGGCCAAGATGAGGTACAATGGCGACATGATGATACTGTTGGTATAGTTATGCAAACTTGTCCGGGCCTTGAGGGGCCATATGTGACAAAACTGGCGTGTTGTGACAGAATACAGGCCCGTCCAAAACGAGTACAAGCAAGCCAGAAGGTAACTACTCTGGCCACTCCACAGAAGTACAAGCGATGAAGGGGTTGCCAGTCAAGGCATCATAGATGGCG
>CAZPMV010000386.1:0-3053 GCA_964587335.1 uncultured Anaerolineales bacterium | reverse complement strand
CTGTTTTTGTCAAACGAAAAGGTACCCACTTGACAATCGAAAAGGGCCCCACTTGGGCAGTTTGGCCTGTACCTTGACAATTGAAAACGTACCCATTTGACAATCGAAAAGGGCCCCACCCAGTCATTCCTGCTCCTCTTCATGCGTCTCCCGTCGCATGCGTTGCCGAAAACGGTACGACTCGCCGATGAACTCCAAGATGTGAGCCTTATGCGTCAAGCGGTCCAGCAGGGCAGCAGTCAACCGCTCATCGCCGAAGACTTGGGTCCAGTCGGCAAAGCGCAAGTTGGTGGTGACGATCATAGCCACCCGTTCGTAGAGGGTGGAGCAGAACTGGAAGATCAACTGTGCGCCGGTGGGCGAGAAGGGGATGAACCCCAACTCATCCAGGACAATCAGGCGATGTCTGAGAGCGGTGGACAGGAACTTGGGCAGTTGGTGTTCGTCCTGGGCCCGGATCAGTTCGTTGACCAGCCCCGCCGCGTTATAGAAGCGCACTCGATGCCCTTGTCGACAGGCAGCCAAGGCGAGACCGGTGGCTACGTGCGTCTTTCCCAGTCCCGGATTGCCGACCATGATGATGGGCTCAGCTCTATCCAGATAGCCGCCGCGAGCCAGTTCCAGCACCCGCTGCTTGCTTAGGCCGGGCACACAGGAGAAGTCAAAGTCGGCCAGTTCTTTGGGCACAGGGAAGCGAGCCGCCTTGATGCGTCGCACCTTGCGGTTCTCCTCCCGGTGGGCGACTTCCTGCTTGGCCAGAGCCAGCAGGTAGCGGTCGTAGCAGAGGTCATTCTGGGCTGCATCCTCAGCAAAGCGATGGTAGTTGTGCAAGAAGGTTGGCAGCCGCAACTGCTTGAGGTAGGTCTCCAGCAACATCGTGGTTTCCATATCACACTCTTTCCAGCAGTTGGTCGTAGCAGTGCAAGTCGGGTGGCTGGTCTCCTATTGTCGCCCACGGGGGCAGATCGGCCGGGGTCAAGGAGGGCTGTGGTGTGTCCGGGTAAGACAGTTGGTGCAAGCAAAGGGCTACGCCATCAGCATTGACACAACCGTACTCCAGGGCCTGCTCAACGGCCTGCGCCACCAGTCTGGCGGGATGGTCACGGTGCAGTTTCAGAACCTGCACAAACTCCCGAATGCTACGCTCATTCAGGCTCTGTTCTTGCAGCCGTTCCAGGAAGCGTTCGTAGACCGGCGGCCATTCCTTGCGCCAGCGCCGGATAGGTTTGGCATGTTCGAAAGCGCCTGGTCGCTGTTCTAGCAGGGGCAGGTAGTGCAAGGGATCGAAGATGTCCTGTTCCCGACCGTAGCAGCGGGGATGGCTGGCGATCACCTCGTCCATGTGTAGGATGTCCACTCGAAACGGGTAGGCCTTGATGACCAGATGGCGGTAGGCTTTGTCCACCGGCACCGAGTAGCGGTTGGTATCCAGCACTACCTGGCTGTAGGGGTTGAGCGTCGCCGGGCGGTTGACACAGCAGTCGAAGTCTCGCTCTGGGAGTGGCAGGAGATGCAGCTTCTCCATCTCCCACGCTTCGCCGATGGTCACCGGCTGACGATCCACACGCCGACTGTCGTCGGCCAGGCAGCTGGCCAGTAGATGTTCATTCAGTTGCTTGAAGGAAGCCATGTTCGGAATCGGAACCATGAAGTTGCGACGACCAAAGCCTACGCCTTTCTCCACTCGCCCTTTCTCGTGGCCTTGCCCTGGTGTGCAAAAGTGACTCTCGAACAGATAGTGGCTGCGAAAGACGATGTAACCTTCCTGCTCCTGGCGATTGCGGCCCTCCAGGATCCGCTTGACTGCCGTTCTCAGGTTGTCATAGCTGATGCGCCCGGGCACGCCTCGAAAGTGATGGAACGCTCGCACGTGCCCTTCGAAGAAGGCTTCCTGTTTCTGTCTCGGAAAGGCCATCATGAACAGCTTCCGCGAGTAGCACAAGCGCATGTAGAACAGTTGCGCCGTGACCCGCTCATCGGCAATGATGGCCACGCCCTCTCCCCAGTCCATCTGAGCATCCGTGCCGGGATCGAACTCCAGCGGGATGTACACCTTCCGTCGCTTCTTCTCCCGCCGCAGCTGAGCAATGTAGCCCCGAACGGAGGATTCGCTTCCGGCGTAGCCCTCGTTCTGGATGAGCTCATAGATCTTGTGCCCGATGTACCGTTGCTTGCGCGGCAGTCGCTCGTTCTCGGCCAGCAATTCCTGAACCCGCTGTCTGTACGGCCCCAACACCGGTGCCGGGCGAGGTGCGCTGAGTGTGTACGACGCCGACTCTGGCGAGGAGATGGCCTTCCGGACGGTTCGACGGGAACACCTGAGTCCCCGAGCAATCTGCCGGATGCTCTTCTCCTCGACAAAGTAGGCCCGTCGGATCTTCTCTCGTTGTTGCACGCTGATCATCTCCCCCTCCGCTATCATAGATTGGTCCTGGGTGGACTGTGCACCTATCATAGCAGAGTTGGCCTCAGGTGGGTACCTTTTCGATTGTCAAAGTTCAGATGGGTGGGTACCTTTTAGTTTATCAAAAACACAGGGGATTGAAACTTATATATATAAGAACATTCAAGCATCGTATGCCTATGTCTGAATGCAACGAATCCCCGCCAGGGGATTGAAACTCAGAGTCATCGTCAACATGCAAAACAGTTATTCTGGGTCTGCATGCAACGAATCCCCGCCAGGGGATTGAAACCCTATCGGGCCACTTGGTCAGCAGCATCCAGATGTGCGTCTGAATGCAACGAATCCCCGCCAGGGGATTGAAACCAACCCATGCTCTCTTACTCATGACACCTCCTCAGGTGAGTCTGAATACAACGAATCCCCGCCAGGGGATTGAAACCGGGCCAATAATCCACCGGTTTTGAGCCATGAGCCACCGTGTCTGAATACAACGAATCCCCGCCAGGGGATTGAAACGTGGCGGCAATGTCGGTGAACATGAACTCCTCGGCCAGTTCGTCTGAATACAACGAATCCCCGCCAGGGGATTGAAACTCGGCCTCCTCGCCCCAGCCGATGAAGCTAGTCCAACGTCTGAATACAACGA
>CAZPMV010000385.1:1992-3067 GCA_964587335.1 uncultured Anaerolineales bacterium | reverse complement strand
GCTTGAACTTCGAGCCGCGTGCCTTCTCCAGATCCTCCATCGAGACCGGGTACACTCCATCCCGGTCAGCGATGAGTGCCTGGCGCGTCTGCGCGTCGTAGCCGCAGACAACCACGACGTGCCAGCCGAAGTGATAGTCCGTGTCGCCGAAGTCGAAGTAGGGCAAGAAACCCATATCGCACTGGATCATCACCGGTTGCCCTGCCTCGAGGATCTCCAGCAGCGTCCTCTCCGCCTTGCGTGCGCTGGTGGTGGTATGCCACTCCACCAGCACACCGGTGCGCTGGCCGGCAACCTCCTCCATCATGGGGGGCCGGAAGCCGCCTCGCCCGCCCATGAAGGGCGTCTGCCCTTTGAAGTGCCAATAGCTGAAACTCACCCGCGCGCCCAGCCCCAGCAGCATCTCCTCGCTGATGTCGTGGTCGCTGTAAACGTAGACGTGGCGCAGGGAGCCGGTGACACAGTGATGCGTTTCCAACGGCTTGAATCCGGCCAATGGTTTGAGCGTCATCTCACCTTGCCTCCTCAGATCTTCCTGACCGGCTGCCGCAGCACGATCTTGAGCTTTTCTGGCGCCACTCTGCGCGGGTCGCTCAGGTAGATCTCGTGATGCCTGCCGGCCATCTCGTAGCCGTTTTCGGGGATGAATTCGTGATGCATCCTGTCCAGCGTTGGAGCTTCGTCATCATACGAGCCGATGTGCATGATCTGCACCGAAAGACCCTCGTGGTAGGTTTCCAGCCGGAGCTTGGGCAGCGCCGCCAGCTTCTTCTTTCCCACCTGCTTCAGCGCCTCCTCAAGCATCTCCCGGCTGATCCTCTCCGGCTGCATGATCATCATCGTCCAATCCCAGGCGCTCTTGTCTCTTCCGGCGGTGAACGTCTCCATGTCCTCCGCCCACCACAGCCCCTCCAAGGGTGGGACGACGTAATCCATCCCCGTCTCCTTCTTGCTCATGAACTTGAGCTTGTAGGCCACAGCATACAGCGCTTCGAGAGCATCGCGATACTCCTGCGCCGTATTGGGGTCGCCGTGACCGTCAATCATCAGGAACTGCATCGGCGGCACATCAACC
>CAZPMV010000385.1:0-1892 GCA_964587335.1 uncultured Anaerolineales bacterium | reverse complement strand
AAGGCGGCAAGCAGTACCCCTGCTATCCTTGAGGGCGTGACCTGCTCGCGCAAGAACACAAGCCCCAAGACTACTGTAACCAAGACGTAGAGGCCGGTGAAAGGAATGACTACGGAGACAGGCCCCCTCTCAAGAGCCCTGTAAAGGGCGAGGACGGCCAAGGCGGAAAGCCCCCCCGTGACGCAGGCATAGGCAGAGTACCTATTCAGGGGAATAGGACTACGCCGATGAAGCACGTAGCAGGCTATGCACAACACCGAGGTGGCGCCTGTCAGCAAGGGGGCAACCCCGCCCGGCAAGCGTTCGGCCACCATCTTGGCGCCGAAACCCCATACCCCCCAGGCGAGCACCGTTATCAGACAATAGACGCGGTAATCCATCCTGCCTCCTACCTTTCGAACTGTACTAGCCCCGGCTGGCCCGCAAACCATGCTCTCGTTCTCGCAGCCACAGGGCAATCTGTCCAGCCAGGCTCTGGCCGATCCCCGGAAGTTCCCGCAGCCCGGCCTCGCCTCGAACAGCGTACAACTCGGCGACGTTCTCCGGCCACTCGTCCACCGTCCAGGCTGCCTTGCGGTAGGCCCAGATGCGGTAGTCAGCGGCTTGCTCCAGCTCCAGGTCGTAGGTCCTGAGAAACAGCCGCTCGGCGATGCGCTTATTGACGGCCAGCGGCCCCGGCGCGACGTAGCGCGGCAACCGATCCAGCAGGCCATGCCGGGCGCACAGCTCGCGAACCAACAGCCCCAGGCGGGCGTTGTAGGCCTTTGGCGGGCCATGGCTGGGCTTGCCTCCCACTTCCCAGTTGTACAGTTGCCGGAAGCTAGCCTCTAGCGCCGGGTCCAACCGTCGGGCAGCCGCCAGCGTGCGTTCGGCCTGGACACCTTGCATCGTCAGCCCACCGGCCAGCACACACGTTCCCCCGTGATCCTTGGTGGCGCGTATCATGTCATCCAGGTGCGCTTCGTCGTCGCCCAGGAAGGGAATGATGGGCATCATCGAGGCGCCCACCATGATACCCGCGTTGGCCAGCTTCTCCATGGCCTGCAGGCGGCGCCTCACGCCGGGACTGCGGGGCTCGAAAGCCTTCTTCAGGACCGGGTCCACGTTGCTGATGCTGAAGAGCACCCCCACCCAGGTCTGCCGGTTGATCTCCGTCAGCAAGTCCATGTCGCGGACGAGCAGCGGCGAGCGTTCGATGATGAAGAGAGGAAAGCCAACGTCACGCACCACCTCCAGCATGGAGCGTGATAGGCAGTAGCGGTCCTCGGCCGGCTGCTGCCAGTCCCCAACGGAGATCACCTCGCGCGCCAAGCGGGGCAACTCCTTGCGCAACAGCTCCACAGCGTTGACTTTGACCCGGATGATGGTGTCGAAGGAGTCGGGGTCGCGCCGTCCCAGGTAACGGCCGCCCCGCGTGTAGCAGAACTCGCAGCCGCTGCGGCAGCCCACGTAGGGATGTGCTGTGTACTTGCCCCAGAACCAGGGGCCGTCCACGTGCTTGTGGACGTTGATGATTTTGCGGGGGCGATATTCCTGGAATTCCAGTAGCATCAGGGATAGTCCGAGAGAGCTTGCATCATACGATCCGTGAAGCGTGAAACGACTCCTCTGAAAAAACCCAAGATTGTCAGCGGATTGAGCGGATTGAGCGGATTTTGTTTCATTCTCATCCGCTTCATCCGCTCAATCTGCTGATGGCTTTCGGCCTTTTTCACCAGAGTCGTTTGGCACATTGCGCATCACGCTCCTACCGCTCTACGACAACACCCCCGCGACCCTTGAGCGTTGGTCTTCGGAGAGATACGCTGTGGCTTTCCGCAGCATCAAGGCTCGATGGCGGCGGCCGACCTGCTGCGCTAGCCAGCCGGCCACCAGGTCGGGATAGTGCGTGC
>CAZPMV010000384.1:0-3069 GCA_964587335.1 uncultured Anaerolineales bacterium | reverse complement strand
ATCGCTTCAACTTTGAGAATCCAGCAACATGGTGTATACTTTGTCCTGAGCCGCAGGCTTCGTCACATCAATGCTTTGATCTACCGACGATAAGCTCCCCCGATGGGGCCGGCAGAAGGGGCCCCAGGTGTTGAAGGAATCCTTACGAGGGAAAACTCCAAATGCATATGAAACGAGCTAACCTGCTGAAGGCGATCATCGTTGCTTTGGGCCTGATGTTGTGCCTTGGCGCCGGGCTCGCCCTCAGCTCAGGCGAAGGGCTTGCCGCCCAGGACGCCCGGCCTCTGACCGTGGGCGGTCTTTCTCCCGCGGGAATCTCTCAATGGACACCGCCCAGCCCAGCGTACAAGATCGCCGTCGAAGCCGACGGCATGTACGAGCTGGACTACAACACGCTCAATACCGCCGGGTTGCCCGTGGGCCCAGGCGGCCTCGATCCCCGCACCTTCCGCATCTTCTGGATGGAGCAGGAGATCGCGATTCGGGTGGAGGGCGAGGGGGATGGCGTTTTCCACGTCGGCGATGTTGTGCTTTTCTACGGTCGCAGCGTGGACTCGCTCTTCTACGACGGGCAGTTGCCCACCAACAAGTACACGGGCATCAATGTCTACTGGCTGACCTACGATCCCAGCGGTGTGGTGACGGGCCTGCGCATGGCCGAGAAGGATGGATCGGTGAGCGGCAGTGTTCCCGGCCCGTTCCTGCACACGGAGCACCTGGAGCAGAACTTCGATTACCAGTCTGCTCTGCCCTTCCAGCCTGATGCCGACCATTGGTTCTGGCAGTCTCTTGTATCTTCAGTGCCCCGCAACTACGCGTTCATAGCTAACAACATCTCTTCTGACGGTTCGCTCACCGGCACGCTCACCGTCAACCTCCAAGGGGTCAGCAGCGTCGCCCACGACCTGCGCATCGAGGTTAACGGCAGCGAGGTATTGTCGAGCACGGCTGGTTGGGGGTGGGGCGGCAAAGCGCCTTTCAGCACCACCGTGGACGTGAGCCAGGGCCACTTTCAGGAGGGGAGCAATACCGTCACATTGGAGTTGATAAGCTCTTCGGACAGTGCCTTCACCAACTGGCTGGAGGTGCGCTACTACGACACCTACGTGGCGGAGGGGGATGTGCTAGCCCTTGATAGCCCCGACGCCGGCACGTATCGCTACGAGGTCAGCAACTTCAGCAGTAACGACGTCGAGGAGGGGGTGTACGACGTCAGCGACATGACCGCCGTGCAGGTCTTCATCGGCACTGCGGTGACAGGCAGTGGCCCCTACACGGTCACTTTCGGCGATGCGTCCGGCGACAGCAGCCGCTACCTGGCGCTGACGACTGCGCAGCGGCTGAGCGTTGGCCCTTCGCAGATCGAAGAGGTCACGCATGTCACGTCTGCCTACACCCCGTCCGACTTGCTGGACGGAGGCCCAGGGGCCGACTACATCCTCATCACCCACTCCGATTTCTGGACCGAGGCGCAGACGCTGGCGGCGCGCCGGGACTTTGACTACCGTGTGGCTGTGATAGACGTGCAAGAGGTCTACGATCACTTCAACGGCGGGCTGATGTCGGCGGAGTCGATTCGCGATTTTCTGGACTACGCCTACCACAACTGGCAGGCGCCAGAGCCCACCTACGTCCTGTTGCTGGGCGATGGCACCAACGACATGCGCAACTACGCGGGCAACAGCGCCCCCACCTACGTCCCACCTTTTCTTGCCCTGGTCGATCCCACACTGGGAGAGACGGCGACCGAGAACCGCTTCGTGGCCATTGACGGCAGCGACATCATGCCCGACATGCACATCGGGCGGCTGCCGGCGAACACGGTTGCGGAGGCGGATGCGATGGTCAGCAAGATCATTGCCTACGAGACCCTGTGCGTCTGTGACGATTGGAATCGAAACGTGCTCTTTGTCGCTGACGATCTGGAGGGCGGCGGCGGCGACTTCCATGAGTTCTCCGATGACATCGCCGACGGCTACGCCGACCCGCCGACGAACACCATCAAGTTCTTGCCGTCTCCGTATACCTCCACCAAGATCTACATGGGCGATACCTGCGATCCGGGCAACCCGCAGTGGTCGGTGGAGTGCAAGTACGACATCACCCATACCCTCAACGTCACCGGCTCGTTGTTGGTGAACTACATAGGCCACTCCACCGTGTCCGCTTGGGCGAGGGAACGGTTGATGGATCATTGGTCGCTGGTCTCATTGGACAACAACCCCTGTCTGCCCTTTGTGTTGGCCATGACCTGCTTCGAAGGTTCCTTCCACGACCCACCAACGATCGGCTGGATGTCGCTGGCCGAGGACGGGGTGCGCATGGCTGAGGACGGAACCATCGCCAGTTGGTCGGCCACGGGCTTCGGTGTGGCCACGGGACACGATCTCCTGAATCAGGGGATCTTCCTGGCTCTGTTCCAGGATGGCGTGGGCGACCTGGGCACGGCCACCACGCAGGCCAAGGAATACCTGGATGCCCATCAGTCGGCGCATCAATATGACGATCTGATAGAGACCTATATCCTGCTGGGCGACCCGGGGCTGAAGATCAAGACGGCGGCCAACTGTCCTACGGGTGTGTGCTTGGCTGGCTTCAGCGCCCGGTCGCGCGGTGACGGCGTGCTGGTGGAGTGGCAGACGGCCAGCGAGCGCGATATGCTTGGCTTCCGCGTGCTGCGCAGCCCCTCGACAAGCTGGGGACAGGGCGAGAGCCCCACCGGCGAGTTCGCGCCAATAGACGAGGAGCCGATCTTCGCCGTCTGGTCAGGGAGCGACCAGGGCGCAAGCTACGCTGTCTTGGATGACCAGGCGGCTGCCGGTGGAACGTACACCTACGCGCTGGAGGTCATCACCCTCGGCGGCCACACCTCGCGGCATGGACTGGTAGAGATCCATGTGGACTGGCGTCTCAGGTTGCCATTGGTCATGTGATGCAAGGCGCAGGGGAGTAAGGGTGTAGGGGAGCAAGAGGTAGAAAGCGAGGAAATGACATGCCAAAGCGTGTGCTGATCGTTCTGAGTCTGATGGTAGCGGCTGCCCTCCCGACTTCGGCGAGCTCAGTCGAGCA
>CAZPMV010000383.1:0-3097 GCA_964587335.1 uncultured Anaerolineales bacterium | reverse complement strand
ACCTTGGCGAGAGGAACTGCTGCGCCCTTACCTGAAGGAGTTCACCTCTCCTGGCGCGTTGCTGCTCGATCCCTTCGCCAGGCATACCGCCCTGCTGCAAGTGGGCCAGTCCACAGGTCAGCGCGTGCTGGCCTCCAACTCCAACCCCCTCCCGCTGCTTCAACTGCGCTTGACCCTTTCGCCGCCCGAGCCGCGAGTGCTGGACGCTACTGTCTCCCGATTGGCGGACACTCCAAGGGCGGGAAAGCCTCTCTCCCGCCATCTGGATGACCTCTACCTCGTGTACTGTCCTGCCTGCATGCGGGCATTGCCGGCCAACTACATCATCTGGGAAGCAAGGAAACCAGTGGAAAAGGGCTTTGACTGTCCCCATTGCGGTGAGGTCGGGGCCGCGCCGATCACTCCCCAGGACTTGGACATCCAGGCATCTGTGGGGACACAGGAGGTGATCTATTGGCGGCTGCGCCAGCGGCTAGCGGCCTCAGAGGACACAAGAGAGTTTCAGGAGCGGGTACAGGGACTCCTGAACCTCTATACGGCACGCAACCGCTATGCTCTCGGCGAACTGATCCTGCAGGCAGAGGCGCTCTTCACGAGAGACAACATGTCGCTGGACATCATTCGGGGTCTCTGCCTGGCTTGCCTGCAACGGTGTCATTCCCTGCACACAGCCCCCGACCAGGCAGACCTGCCCCGTTCCCTGCATCGCCCACGCCGTCTCGTAGAGCGCAACGTCTGGAAGACGTTCGAGGCCGCCTACCGCAAGCTGCGGAAGCAGTCTCAAGCCTCACCCATCACCTGGGCCCCAGATCTGTCAGCGCTCTTGGAACCCACGTCCACGCCGGGCACCGGGCCGGCGCTGGCCCTGCAGCGCACGACCCGAGAACTGAGCAGGGCACTCAAGGACCATCCCCGTCTCCCCCTCATCTGCGCCGACCCACCACGCCCCGATCCGACCGCCCATGCACTGGCCTTCTTGTGGAGTGGCTGGCTTTTCGGAAGGGAAGCGACGCTACCGTTGCGGTCACTGGTCCGCCGCCCCAGCCTGGACTGGGAGTGGTACACCGAGGCCATGACGGGTGTACTGGGGCTGCTGCACGGTCTGCTCGCCGATGGCGGGCGGTTGCTGCTAGCGTTCACTACCCAGAAGAAAGAACTGCTGCCCGCGCTGCTGCTGGCTGCCGCCCGCACTGATCTGGATCTAGAGCAGAGCCTCCACCAGCTCCAGGGAGACACGGCCTCTGGCGAGCGAATGGCCTGCCGTTTGCTCTTCCGCCGTCCACACCGACCAGTTCACCGTCTGCCTGCCCCTGTGGAGGAGAGCAAGCGTCCCGCGGAGGAGTTGGCTCTGGAACTGCAAGAGGAAGGAACAAAGGCCGCACAGGCGGCGCTGGAGGTGCAAGGGGAACCCGCTACCGCTGCCTGGCTGTATCCGCCCATCTGCACGCGTTGGAGCAAGGAGGAACTGCTGCACGCTGTGCCGCCGCGACGACCACCCTTCGAACCTTTAGCCTGGCTGATGCGCCAACTGGAGGCCGTTCTGCCGCTGGAAGGCCCTGTGCCCGACGGCCTGTTGCGATTACAGCCGTCGGGGGAGTCTGAGGAAGGGGAGGTACCGCGCTCGTGCTGGTGGCTGGCTGATCCATCAACGGCGGCCGCGCCGCTGAGCGAGCGAGTGGAGCGGGTCACGGTCGAGTTGCTGCAAGACACGCTCGCCTGGCCACAGGTCGCCTTGCACGACGAGCTTTGCCACCACTTCCGCGGCCTCTCAACTCCGGAACGTACGTTGCTGGAGTCATGTATCGCTTCCTACGGCCAGGAGCTGAGCCCCGGCTACTGGCAGTTACGGCCTGAAGATTGGCCCGAAGCGCGAGCGGAGGCACACCGTCAGACCGTGCGGCTGCTCGTGCAGTTGGGACGCCGGCTGGACTTCACTGTCTGGTTGGCGACATCGGAGAGGGAACGTTTGGAGCCGGGATGGCAATCTGTCAGCCAAGAGATTGCCCAGGAGAATGGCGACAGGCAAGGCTGGGCAGCCTGTGCAGTGATCTGGCACGAGGGGGGCGCGCCGGCGCACGGGTTCGCCCTGAGCGACACGGCAGCGCTGTCGCCGTGGTTGGAGACACCTCCGCCTGCACTGGCCGAGGTTTCCCGCTGCATCGTCGTGCCCGGCGGACGCAGCGGGCTGCTGGCCTTCAAGCTGCGCTGCTGCCCCGAGTACCGCCGTAGCCTGGCAGCCCACGGCTGGATGATTGTCAAGCAGCGCCACCTGCGCCGCCTGGCAGACGTGGAGGACCTGGATCGTGCTGGCTGGCGGGCACGCGTCGGCCTCGACCCCATCGTGCAGCGGCTGGAAGAACAGTTGGCATTGTTCCATTATCCCAACCCGGCCAAGCCGGAATCAAACCACGGACTACACGGATTTCATCAGGTGCAACGCACTTGATCCGCTTCCTACTCGACCGTTTGCTTGACCGAATCGCGCTTCAGAACAGCTTGATTCCACAACCGAAGCGCGTTGCACCTGAGCCAGCCTGAGTAACTACAGTAACTACGACGAAGCTTCTGTTTGTGCTGACCGTCCAAATGTGCTAGAATAGGGTTGGTAGCATAGATTCCCTGGGGAGGTGGAGGGCTGAACTCAACAGAACTGGCCCACAAGATGGTTAACCTTGTAGAGGAGAAGCAGGCTAAGGACATCGTCCTGCTCGACCTGCGCCAGGTGTCCATCCTCGCCGACTACTTCTTGATATGCTCCGCCGCGACGGAGCGACAGATGAGGGCCATCCTCAACACGCTCACAGAGGAGATCAAACAGGAGGGCGTACGTCCGCTGCACGTTGAAGGAACTGCGGGCGGCGGCTGGCTCCTGATTGACTACGCCGACATCATTGTGCACATCTTCGCCCCTGCCCAGCGAGCGTACTACCAACTGGAGGAACTATGGCAGCACACGGTCATGGTGGTGAAGATTCAGTGATTACATAGGTATTGGGTACTGGGTATTAGATATTGGGTATTGGATATTGGGCATAAAGAACCCCGCGTCACTGCTTGACGCGGGGTTCTTTGCGCATAGTAATACGGTCAGCAGACG
>CAZPMV010000382.1:0-3123 GCA_964587335.1 uncultured Anaerolineales bacterium | reverse complement strand
ATCATAGACAACCGCAGCCGGGAGCTGGCTCCCGAAATCAACAACTTCCTGGCCGATAGCATCCGTGCTCACTTCGCCGTCGGCTACTTCTTCCTGTCCGGCTTCCAGGCCATCGCCGAGCACATTCCCGCCCTGGATCAACTGCGTCTGCTTATTGGCAACGTGACCAACCGCCAGACCGTCGAGCAACTGGCCGAGGGCTACCACCATCTGGCAACCACCCAGCGCGCCGTCCGCCGCCAACGGATGGCCTCCGCCCAGACTCCTCGCATGCGCAGCGAGACCGCCTCCTCCATCCAGGCCACGCTGGAACTGATGGATCAGACTGACGATGCCCAGGCCTTGGTCCTTTCCCTGGCCGACCTCATCGCCCAGTCCATGGTGCAGGTGAAGGTCTACACCCGTGGTCGCCTACACGCCAAGGCTTACATCTTCGACTTCGACCCGGCCCGTATCCACGCCCAGAAGGGTGCGGCCATTGTCGGCAGCTCCAATCTGTCCCTGGGCGGCGTCACCCACAACACTGAACTCAACGTGCGTGTGTTCGGGGACGGCAACCACGCCCAACTCTCCCATTGGTTCGACGAACTGTGGGACGAAGCTGAAGAGTTCGACGAGAACCTGATCCACGAACTGCAGCGCTCCTGGGCCGCCAGCCAGGTGGTTACACCGGAAGGCCCCCGGCCCGTCAGCCCCTACGACATCTACCTCAAGACCCTCTACACCCTGGTCAAGGATCGGCTAGAAGGTCGCCGTGACGCGGAACTCCTCTGGGAGGCCGAGATGCCGCAACTGGCCGACTTCCAGCGTGTGGCCGTCCAGCAGGCCATCAAGATCCTGGATACCTACGGCGGCGTTTTCGTGGCCGACGTCGTGGGCCTGGGCAAGACCTACATCGGCACCACGCTGCTCAAACACTATGCCCTCTATCGCGGGGCCCGCCCCCTGGTCGTCTGCCCCGCCTCCCTGGTGGAGATGTGGGAATGGTTCATGGAACGCTACCAGATTGATGCCCCGGTCATCTCCATGGGGCTGCTCAGCCAGAAGGGCAACGAGCGGATGCTGGTTGACGACTGGCGCACCCGCGATCGCGACCTGGTCCTGGTGGACGAGTCTCAGAACTTGCGCCACCGCGATACCCGGCGCTACGCAGCGCTGCAGCTTTTCACCCAGAACCGGCCCACCATCCTGCTGACCGCCACCCCGCGGGCCACCAGTGCCTGGGACATCTATCAGCAGGTCAAGCTCTGGCATCCCCGGGATACGACCATCATCCCCATCAACCCGCCTAACCTGTCAGACTTCTTCCGCAAGGTGGAGCCACGTAACCAGGATGCGCCCAGCCGCGACCTGCAGGAGGTCCTCAACCACATCCTCATTCGCCGCACCCGCCGCCACGTCCGCACCTACTACCCCGATGCGCAGATCAACGGCCAGCCCCTGGTCTTCCCCGACCGCCAACTGGAGACCATCACCTACAGCATCGAGGAGACCTACCGCGGCCCTGACGATACGACGGGAGAGAGCCGCGTCTACAAGCGGTTGCACGACCTGATGGGTCAGCTCACCTACGCCCGTTACGCTCTCTTCGACTACGTCCTGCCCGAACAGCAGAATAGGCACAGGTACCAGGAGCTCCAACGGGCTGGCGCGGCCCTGCGTGGCCTCATGCGCGTGATGCTCTTCAAGCGTTTCGAGTCCAGTGTGCACGCCTTCCGCCAGACTGTCAACCGTCTCAGGGACCTGCAGAGCGCCTTTCAGGGTGCCTTGGATCGCGGCCTGGTACCCGCTGGCGACGAGGCTACCGATATCCTCTACAAATCCGACCTGGACGATGAACTGGCCCTCTACGAGGCTCTGGAGGAAGCCAGCCATCGCTATCCTATCGCCGACTTCGACGTGCCCAAACTGCAGGCCGCCCTGGGCACCGACATCGCTCTTCTGGACGAAATGGCCCGCCTGGTCGAGCCCATTGGTCCCCAGGAGGACAACAAACTTCAGCAGCTCATGGCCATGATGACCGAAGGCCACACCCTGTCCAGCCACCGTCCTCTGCCCGGCGACCTGCTCCACAGCAAGGTTCTCATCTTCACCCAATACGCCGATACTGCTCACTACCTCTACGATAATCTCAAGCACCTGGGTCGCATCCGCGCCGTGGAGAGCGACACCAAAGACCGTGGCCGTATCATCTTGCGCTTTGCCCCCAAGGCCAACAACTACCAGCTCAGGCCAAGCGACGAGGAACTGCGCATCCTGGTCTCCACCGATGTCCTCAGCGAGGGCCTCAACCTGCAGGACGCCAACCACATCATCAACTACGACTTGCATTGGAACCCCGTCCGCCTCATCCAGCGCGTCGGCCGCGTGGACCGCATCGGTACCGAGCACGACACCATCTATGCCTACAACTTTCTTCCCGAGAGCGGCCTGGAGCGCGAGCTGGGCATAGAGCGTCGCTTGGTGCAGCGCATCGCTGAGATCCACCTCACTATCGGCCAGGACGCTGCCATCCTGCACAAGCGCGAGCAGATCAACGCAGAGGCCCTCTACGCCATCTATCGGGGCGACCCCAGCGTCCTGGAAGACGAACCCAAGGCTGACATCTTCAATCTGTTGGAAGCTGAAGAACTCATGCGCCAACTGCAACGCACCGACCCTGAGCGCTTCCAGCAGATCGCTGCCATGCCCGACGGTGTGCGCAGCGGACGTCAGGCCGTTGGCGAGCCAAGCCTGTTCGTCTTTTGCCAGGCAGGGAACTACCAGCGGCTCTATCTCGTTGATGAGGACGGTCATCGCACAGCAGATCCACAGCAGGCCATCCGCGCCATCCGTTGCCAAGAAGACGAGCCTACCTTGGCGCTGCCTGCGGGCATCAATGAGCGTATCGCCGCCGTCAAACGCGACTTCGATGCCGAGGTCCGCGCCCGCGAGTCCGAGATACGCCACACCGTAGGCAGGGCGTTGGGTCGCGAATACGCTCTCTTGGAACTGAGGCTCGTCTTTGGGGGCGAACAGGATGCTGGGGAAAAAGCGCGACTGGCTCTGCTGTCGGAGATCTTCACCACGGTACCGCTCACAGCGCGTGCCCACCGAGAACTCAACACGCTGCGCCGGGGGAAG
>CAZPMV010000381.1:0-3124 GCA_964587335.1 uncultured Anaerolineales bacterium | reverse complement strand
CGAATTACGCACTACGAACTACTGAAAAGCCCCTCTACAAATGCCTGCCCATCAAACTCGGCGAAATCCTCCATCGTTTCGCCCGTACCCACGAAACGAATGGGCAGGCCCAGTTCCTGCACGATGGCGAAGACTATGCCCCCCTTAGCCGTGCTATCCAGCTTGGCCAAGATGACGCCGGTTATGTCAATAACATCCTTGAAGTGCCGGGCCTGGCTGAGCCCATTCTGCCCCGTGGTGGCATCCAGAACAAGAAAGACCTCGTGGGCGCCTTGTGCACCTGCTTGGCCGCCACGCGGTGTAGCTTCTTCAGTTCCTCCATGAGGTTATACTTGGTGTGCAGCCGCCCGGCAGTGTCCACGATGAGCACATCCGCCTGGCGGCTCTCCTGGCTGGCACGAATGGCGTCGTAGACCACTGCGCCGGGGTCGGCCCCTGGCCGGTGGGCGATAACATCGGCCCCCACCCGCTCTCCCCAGATCTTGAGCTGATCAATCGCTGCCGCGCGGAAGGTATCGGCCGCGCCCAGCACCACCCGCTTGCCCTGGTTCTGATAGTAGCGGGACAGCTTGGCGATACTCGTCGTCTTGCCCGAACCATTGACCCCTACCACCAACACCACCGTCAGCAAGCGATCCAACGCATCCGCCTCGCCCGGGTGGGTGTTGAGAATGCTCACCAGTTCCTGCTCGAGAGCCATCTGGACGCCGTCGGCACCGCGGATGCGCTCCTGCGCCACACGTTCCCGCAGTCGCTCCACCAGCGGCAAGGCAGTATTCATCCCCACATCGGCCAGGATCAGCAGTTCCTCAAGCTCCTCCCAGGCCTCCTCGGTTATGTCGCCCCGCCCAAACAGCCCACCGATGCGCCCGAAGAAGCCGTGCCGCGTCTTGGACAGGCTCTGCTGTATCTTCTGTTCATCTGCCTGCTGCTCCTCAGGCTTCCTGCGCAAACGTCGCAGCACCACGCTTCATCTCCTTTCCTTCCGGCAAGCGACCTCAGCAACGAGCGCTGCCCATGTGCGGCAGCGCCCAGCAGCCAGCACATTATACCTCAACTGTCCATCAAGCACAAAGTGCACACCTGCTTACTTGGGGCACTCCAGCAGTTGTGCTATAATCGGTGTCCAGACAGGAGGGGTATAGTGACCGCTTTCACCTGCCGCCGCTCCACGTCACACCAGGGAGAATCCGACTCATGCATCTCACCTGCGCTGAGTGCGGCGCAGCCGTCCGCTGGTCGTTGGCCGACTGGCGATGCCCTTGCGGTGGCTCGCTTGAGTTCACCAAGTGGCCATCCTTCGACGCCAAAGCCATAGACCCGCACCAGCCGGGGTTGTGGCGCTATCGAGCGCTGCTGCCACTGCCGCCGGAGGCCGATCCGGTCACCATGGGCGAAGGGTGGACGCCGCTCGTGGCCGGGCAGTTCGCTGGCCTGCCAGTGCAGTGGAAGCTGGAATTGCTCAACCCCACCGGCTCGTACAAGGATCGCGGCATCGCTCCGCTGATGACCGCTCTGCGAGAGCGCGGCGCTCGGGCGGTGGTGGAGGATTCCTCAGGCAATGCGGGGGCCTCGGTGGCCGCCTACGCCGCTCGGGCCGGGATTCAGGCCACGATTTTCGTACCCGCTCATGCTTCGCCCGCCAAGCGAGCACAGATCAGCCTGTATGGGGCGAAGGTGGTGTCCGTGCCTGGCCCACGCATCCAGGCCACGCGGGCCGCCGAGGCCGCGCTGACGACCGGCGTCGCCTACGCCAGCCACGTCTGGCAGCCCGCTGTGCTAGCTGGCCTACACACCCTGGCCTGGGAGATATGGGAGCAGATGGGCCGCCGAGCGCCCGACTGGCTGGTGGCTCCCCTGGGCCAGGGGACGCTGCTGCTGGGCGCCTATCGGGGCTTTCGCGCCCTGCTAGAAGCCAAGCTGAGCGAGCACATACCTCGGCTAGTAGCGGTACAGTCGTCGCACTGCGCTCCCCTTCATGCTGCCTGGGTACAGGAGCTCCACCACGTCCCTTCCGTGCAGGCCGAGCCCACCGTGGCCGAGGGAATCAGCATCGAGCAACCGGTGCGGGGGCTGCAACTGATGGAGGCTATTCGCGAGAGTCGCGGCACGGTGCTGACAGTGAAGGATGAACAGATACTGGCCGCCCAATCCGCGTTGGCCCACCGCGGTCTGTACGTCGAGCCCACGTCGGCAGTGCCCGCGGCCGCGCTGCACAAGTTGGGCGAACACATCGAAGCAGGCCAAACCGTCGTCGTACCTCTCACCGGCAGTGGATTGAAGGGAACACCGTTGACAGAGTAGACTGAACTACGATGAGCCAAACAGACAACCTCGAGAGCGCCACAGGCCTGGTTTTCAAGGACAAGTCCTTGCTGCTGCGGGCACTCACCCACCGCTCGTTTCTCAACGAGTATCCCGAATTCCCCATCGCCGACAACGAACGGTTGGAGTTCCTGGGCGATGCCGTGCTCGATTTCCTCGTCGGCGAGTTCGTCTACCATCGCTTTCCAGAGCTGCGGGAGGGGGATTTGACCAACTTACGGGCGGCGCTCGTGCGGCGAGAAGCGCTGGCCGACTTCGCTCTGCGGATCGACCTGGGGAGCTTCCTGCGCATGGGCCACGGCGAGACGGAGAGCGGCGGACGGGAGCGTCCAGCCACCCTCTGCGCTGCGTTCGAGGCGCTAGTCGGCGCGCTCTACCTGGATCAGGGGCTGGAGCAAGTGAAGGCCTTCCTGCTCCCGTTCACCGAGCCAGAGCTGGAGCGCGTGCAGCAACAGGCACTGGACAAGGACCCCAAGAGCCGCTTGCAGGAATGGAGCCAGGCGGAGATACACGCGACGCCACACTACCGCACCGTGCGCGAGCGCGGCCCCGATCACGCCAAGGAGTTCACTTTGGAGGTGACCCTCGGCGGCGTGCCCTATGGTCGCGGCGTCGGGCATAGCAAGCAGGCCGCAGCCCAGGCTGCCGCGGCCGCAGCGATCGAGCGGCTGGCCGCGGCCGGCGAGTTGGACCTACCCGCGGCTCGGCAGGCGGGAGCGAAGGCGTCGCCGGCCTAAGAAACAAAAGAGAACTCGATCCGAATTGACAACCACTCCAAATGCCGCTATACTTCTGACAT
>CAZPMV010000380.1:1183-3129 GCA_964587335.1 uncultured Anaerolineales bacterium | reverse complement strand
TTGAACGTCGTCTTGCCATAGCACTGCTCCTGATGTTGGCGGACCACGAACGCCGATTCGCTGACTCGCCGCCTCGCTCACTCGCTCACTCGCCGACTCGCTGACTCGCTGACTCGCTCACTCCCTCCGCAGCGTGATGATCTCGCGCAGGTCGTCGGTGCTCAATTCGGTTAGCCAACTCTCGCCCGCGCCTACGACGCTCTCGGCCAGCGCTTTCTTGCTTTCGATCAGCTCGTCAATGCGCTCCTCCAGCGTGCCAGCGCAGATGAACTTGTGCACCTGCACGTTCCGCGTCTGACCGATGCGAAAGGCGCGGTCGGTGGCCTGATTCTCGACGGCCGGGTTCCACCAGCGGTCGAAGTGAAAGACGCGGTTGGCCGCTGTCAGGTTCAGCCCCGTGCCGCCGGCCTTGAGCGAGAGGATGAAGATCGGCGGGCCGTCCCGCGCCGCCCCTGCTGAGCCTGCCGTAGCCTGCTGGAAACGGGCCACCATACGGTCGCGCTGCTTCAGTGGCGTTCCGCCGTGCAGGAAGAGCACCTCGACGCCAAACAGTGTCTGCAGATAGGCCCGCAGCATGTGGCCCATCACGGCGAACTGGGTGAACACCAGCGCCCGGTCGCCGACGGAGAGCGCCTCTTCCAACATCTCGCCTAGCCGGTCGAGCTTGCCGGAACGGTCCGGCAATACCGAGCCATCGCCCAGGAACTGTGCCGGGTGGTTGCAGACTTGCTTCAACCGCACCAGCGCGCCCAGCACCACGCCGCGTCGCTGGATCCCCTCCTCGTCCGCCGACTCGACCCGCTCCAGCGACTCCTTGACCACCGCCTCGTACAGTGTGGTCTGTTCGGCCGTCAGGTTGCAGTAGACCTTCATCTCCAGCTTGTCGGGCAGGTCCTGGATAACGGTGGGGTCGGTCTTGAGGCGACGTAGGATGAACGGCCCCACCAGCCCTTTCAACCGCTGGGTAGCCAACCGATCCTGGTAACGTTCGATGGGCAACGCAAATGTCTTGCGGAACCTGGCCTGCGAGCCCAGGAACCCCGGGTTGAGGAACTGCATGATAGACCACAGCTCAGACAGCCGGTTCTCGACCGGCGTGCCGGTCAGGGCAATACGGTTGGCCGCTCGAAGCTTGCGTATGGCCTGCGTCTGCTTGGCGTGGGGGTTCTTGATGTTCTGCGCTTCATCTAAGATCACGTCGCTCCAGGGTACCTGCATCAGGTCCTCCGCATCGCGCCGCGCCAGGCCGTAGGTGCTGACAACCACATCGTGCTGCTGGACAGCGGTGGTGAATTCGCCGCCCCTGGCACGACCGCTGCCGTGATGCACCATCACCCGCAGCTCTGGGCCAAAGCGATGGATCTCACGCTTCCAGTTGCCAACGACGGAGGTGGGACAAAGCACCAACGCCGGTCCGAGGCCATTCTCAGCCCGTTCGCGCTCGTGCAGCAGCAGGGCAATGGCCTCGATAGTCTTTCCCAGTCCCATGTCGTCCGCCAGGCAAGCGCCCAGGCCCCACTGGCGCAGAAAAGCCAGCCAGGAATAGCCGCGCACCTGATAGGGCCGCAACTGACCCACAAAGCCCTGCGGGGGCGACAATTCTTGCAGCTTGTCACCGGCCTCCAACTGCTGCAACAGGTCGTCCAGCCAGCCCGACGTCTCGACGCCGTGCAGAGGCAGCCCCTCTACGTCTTGGGCAGCCCCCAGGGCCATGCCCAGCGCGTCGCGCAGAGGCATCTGGTCCAGTTCTCGCTTCTTCTCCCAGAAAGCAATGGCCGCCTCGATCTGGTCAGGCTGCAGCAGCACCCACTGGCCGCGCACCCGCACCAGCGGCATCTTAAGCGCCGCCAAGCGCTCGAATTCCTCGCTGGTCAACGGTTCGTCGCCCAGGGCCAGTTCCCAGTCGAACTGCACCAGCGAATCCATGCTGAGGATGCCTTTGCCGA
>CAZPMV010000380.1:0-1083 GCA_964587335.1 uncultured Anaerolineales bacterium | reverse complement strand
CGCCCGCCACACCTGGTCGGCCGGTACCAGCAGGCTGGGGTCGTCGTTGGCCTGGAGCATGTAGTGCAAGACCCAGTCGGGCGCAACTACCTGACCGCTCTCTGGATCGAACTCCGGCGCTTCCAGCCGGAAGCAGAGGCGGAACGGAGCCTCGGCTGCGCCGCGCAGTTGTCCCCACCACTCGCTCCAGGCATCGAACAACCGCACCAGGTCGCGGCGCTGCGACATCTCCACCTCAATGCGCCCGTCGTCGCGCCACAAAGCCGACCACCACGCGCCGGCAACGCCAGTCGGCGATTTGCGCCGCCGGTCCAGGCGGGTTCGGCCCCAGTCGCGCACGGCCCGGTCAATCAACCGCTGGAGAAAGCTATCCAGCAACGGTTGTGGCGTGTGGGCCTGGTCAGCGCCGGCCCTGCCTGTCCCGAGCCTAGCCGAGGGGAGCCCTGCCGCAGGCGATGGCATTTCGTCCTGGGTGAACAGCGCCCGGCACACAGGCGGCATGGCCTGTACCAGGGCACGCAGACGCGCCTGGTCGTGGGGATCGTCCATCACCGGTAACCAGACGGCCCGGTGCTGTCCTTCGTCTTCCGCCATGCCCGGCAGGTATTTGTGGCGCGCCAGGAACTCCAGCCCCAGTTTGGCAACCAGGCCCCAGTAGCGCAGATCGGTACCCCATTGTCGGCCGGCAGCTTCACCCAGCGGCAGCGCGACCAACAGATCCAGTGCAGAGATCACGTCCAGCGCCAGGCCGGTCACTTTCCACGGCGACAGGTGCAGTTCGGCCTCGGCCTCCGTCTCTTCCGTCTCAGGGATCAGCCAAGGGGGCAGGTGTGGCCCGTCCGCGGTCGAGGGCAGCAAGATCACCCGCGTCGCTGTGGGGGCGCCGGTCCAGTCCCCGAGGGGAGCCAGCGTTTCCAGCGTGGCCCGCAGACTGTCCGGGGGCGCGGCGTGAGGATGCCACGGCAGGCGGGGCCGGCGCCCGCGCCGCTTCGCCGCCGGTTGCGACGACTCACCCCAGAGGAAGAAAACCTCTGAGGACCAACTGCCGTGCATAACTATGCTCATGGCGAACTCCGTTCCAAT
>CAZPMV010000379.1:0-3144 GCA_964587335.1 uncultured Anaerolineales bacterium | reverse complement strand
ATGGGGTAACGGGGCGAGGAGATGATGCGCACCTGCACGCCGCGCCGCAGTGCGGCCTCAATGTGCTGAGTGACCTCGGGGTCCTGCATGTTCTGCTGCTCGATGTCCAGCGTCGTCTGGGCTTTGTCAATGAAGGCCAGGATGCGCTCGCGTGCATTGTCCGGCGCCCAGATCAAACGGCTCTCGCCAAGATCAATGCCCACCCGCGCCCAATCGGCCTCGAAGACAGCAGCCACCTCGGCCACGTCCTGCGGGTCGCGGGTGATAATGCCGTACTCCCGGTTGGCGCTGAAGGACGAAGCGGTCATGTTGCCGGTCATGACGAAGGCCACTTCGTCATCTATGATCATGCTCTTTTCGTGGGTGTAGTTGAAGACGAAGCTGTCTCCCTTCAGCTCCACGCCGTTGTCCCGCAGGTCGATGACGATGTTGGGATCAATGGAGCCGCCATAGGGGTTCAGTTCCAGGATCATGCGCACCGACACCCCGCGCTGCACGGCGGCCTTCAGGGCTTCAACGACGTTGGGGTTGGTGAGGAGATACACCTTCAGGCAGATGGATTCCTGTGCGCCGTTGAGCGCATCGAGGACGGGGGATTCACCGGCCTCCGGTTCGACGAACAGGGTGAGGAACGGGCCGGCAGGTGTCGGCGTGGCCCGCCGCAGGAAGCTCGGCGGCTGGCAAGCCGCCAGCAGCGAAACGGCGAGGATCAGGGCCAGGCTCAACAACAAGGGCTTGGACTTCATCGGGGTCTCTCCAAAGCAAGAGGTCGCCGTGAACCGCAACTGTGCATCACTGCGAGGACGTGTCTCGTGTTGCGTGTTCGGTCAGGCAGCACGCAACACGAAACACGTCAAGTCAGGCAGCAACTCGACTCAGCCCACGACGGAGCCAGGCAGCGCGCGGCGAAGCTGGCGTCCCTATCTCCCAGCGCGGTCAAGGAATCCTGTGACTCCCCTGAGGAGATCCATGGGCAGAGGGAAGATGATAGTGGAGGTCTTGTCCTCAGCGATCTCCAGCAGAGTCTGCAGGTAGCGCAACTGGATAGCAGCCGGTTCCTGCGACATGACGTGGGCCGCTTCCGCCAGCTTCTCCGAGGCCTGCAATTCACCCTCGGCGTGGATGATCTTGCCGCGCTTCTCTCGCTCCGCCTCAGCCTGGCGAGCCATGGCTCGCTTCATCGTATCAGGCAGCTCCACGTCCTTGATCTCCACGATGCTGACCTTGATGCCCCAGGGTTCGGTGTGCTGGTCAATGATCTGCTGCAACCGGAGGTTGATCTGCTCGCGGTGTATCAGCAGCTCATCCAGCTCGGACTGCCCCACGACGCTGCGCAGCGAGGTCTGAGCTATGCGCCAGGTGGCTTGCTTGTAGTTCTCCACCTTAACGATAGCATTGGAAGGGTCTACGACGCGGAAGTAGGCGACTGCATCCACCTTGACGGTGACGTTGTCCTTGGTGATCGCCTCCTGGGCGGGGATGTCCAACGTGATCACGCGCAGGTCTACCTTGACCATGCGGTCCACCATGGGGATGATGAAGAAGAGGCCTGGCCCCTTGGCCCCCACCAGCCGCCCCAGGCGAAAGATGACCCCTCGCTCGTACTCCTGTACGATCTTGATGGCCGAACTGGCAATGGCCAGCAAGGCGATGATGAAGACGCCGAAAGTTGAGAGGAAAGTGAGTGTCTGTCCCATGAGATGCCCTCCTTGAGATGTGATGGGATGTGATGAAACCGGTACCAATAGACGCATTTGGATTATACTGCACATCGGACCAAATGGCAAGTAGTTCAACTGCCCTTGGCGTTTTGGCCGTGAAAATGGGCCGTGCTATAATGAACGCATCTATCCCCATCTATTCCAATGAGGAGCAACCGATGTCCAAGATCCTAATCCGCGACGTGGATGTCATCACACTCAGTGAGCAAGGGGCGGTGTTGCGGGGCGCTGACCTGGCCATCGCCGATGGGCGCATCGTGGCGGTGGGTCAGGCTCCTGCCGATTTTGTTCCCGACGAGACCGTGGACGGCCACAATCGCGTGGCCATGCCTGGCTTCTTCAACGCCCACACCCACGCGGCTATGACGCTGGTGCGCGGTTGGGCCGACGACCTGCCTCTCGACCGCTGGTTCAACGAGCGCATCTGGGTGGCGGAATCGGCATTGGAGGAAGAGGACGTCTACTGGGGCGCAGCGCTGGCCACGGCCGAGATGATCCGTTCGGGCACTGTGGGCTTCGCCGATCACTACTTCTGGATGGATCAGGTGGCCAAGGTCGTCGAGGAAAGCGGACTGAGGGCCACGCTGGCCTGGTGCGTCTTCGGCCTGGAGGAAGGCGAGATTGGCACCGACCTGCAGGGCACGCTGGAGTTCGTACAGCGATGGCAAGGCGCGGCCGATGGCCGCATCCGCACCGTACTGGGTCCGCATTCGCCCTACATCTGCTCGGACTACTTCCTGGCCCGTACGGCGGCCGTGGCTGCCCGCCTGGGCGTAGGCATCCACATCCACCTCTCCGAATCGCAGGAGCAGGTAGACAACTCGCTGGAGCGCTACGACCGCACGCCGGTGCAGGTGTTGGAAGCCAGTGGCATCTTCAACGTGCCCACCATTGCTGCCCATTGCATCTACCTGCAGGAATGGGAGATGCGTGAGATCCTGGCCGAGCGGGGTGTGCACGTAGTACAGTGTCCTAACTGCCACATGAAGCTGGGCATGGCGACCACACCGGTGCCGGAACTGCTGGATTGCGGCGTCAACGTCGCCCTGGGCACGGACGGCGCGGCGTCGAACAATGATCTGGACATGCTGGAGGAAGCGCGCCTGGCCTCGCTGGTTCAGAAGCACGACCGGAGGGACCCAGAAGTGTTGCCCGGAGATCTGGCGTTGCGTTTGGCCACGCAGAACGGCGCCCGCGCCATGGGCTTCCCCGAAAGCGGCGTCCTGGCGCCCGGCCGCCCGGCCGACCTCATTCTTTTCGACTTCGACAAACCCCACCTCTGGCCGCGGCACGACCTGGTGTCCAACGTCCTCTACGCTGCCAAGTCGCCGGACGTCAGCGATGTCTTGGTGGCTGGCCGCTGGCTGATGCGCAACCGGGAACTGCTGACGCTGGACGAGGAGCGCATCATGCATGAGGCGGA
>CAZPMV010000378.1:0-3151 GCA_964587335.1 uncultured Anaerolineales bacterium | reverse complement strand
TCGGAGGGATGAGCATGGAAACAACTACCTATTCGCAGGTTCAAGAATTGGTCATGCGGTTGCCCGTCGAAAAGCTGCCAATCGCATACCATCTGCTAGTTGATTTGAGTGTGAGCGATACAGACCCGCTTTCATTTCAGGAGGACTTCATGCGCTTGCCTGTAGCAAAGCGCCGACGCCTCATGGCCGAACAGGTTGAACAGATGGTGGCCTACTACGAGCAAACGGCTTCGGAACGTCAAGCATGGCAGGCAGGGGACTTTGTTGAGTATTAGTCGCGGAGAGATCTGGCTGGTCACTCTTGACCCAACTGTTGGTGCAGAGATTCGGAAGACTCGCCCTGTTGTTGTCGTCAGTTCGGATGCAGTTGGTGCACTGCCAATCAAGTTGGTCGCGCCGTTGACAGAGTGGAAGGACCACTTTGCGCAGAATGTCTGGCACGTGAAAATCACACCCGACAGCAAGAACGGATTGACAAAGACTACAGCGGTGGAAACGCTGCAACTACGCGGTGTGGATACACACCGGTTCGTCCAGGAAGTGGGAAGCGTGTCCCCCGTGGTCTTGCGATCAATCGTCGCGGCGATTGCGGCGGTTATCGAGTATTAGCAACAAGCTGGCAGCAGGCCGTTTGGCCATCCAAGTCATTGTAGCCAGACCCGAATGAAATCGACGGGCCAGGATAGGGTCGCTTGGAGCTTGAAGTCTGAACTTGTGTCGGGTCTGGCCAACTTGCCTTCTCTGCCATTTCATGGTACAATGTGCATCGGTTGGGGAGGCGATTCCCCTGCCTGAGCGCCACCCTAGCTCAATCGGCAGAGCAAGCGCTTCGTAAGCGCTAGGTTATCGGTTCAAATCCGATGGGTGGCTCCATCGCCCAGTAAGCCCCGACCCCCGTCTGGTTGGGGCTTTTCGCGAAAGGATACGTAGTGCGTAAGACGTGAAATGTAATCTGTCCTCACGTTTCGCGTTCTACGTTTCACGACTCTAGTGAGAAAAGGCCAAAAGCCATCAGCGGATTGAGCGGATGAAGCGGATGAGAATGAAACAAAACCGGCTCAATCCGCTGACGGTATTGAGTTTTTTCAGAGGAGTCGTTTCACGCATAGGGGAAGCCCATGCTGGGAGAACAGACTGCGGAAAGCAGCCCTCGTCGCGATATCCTCAATGCGTTGTGGCACATAGCGAGCGGCAAGAACACCCGTCTCGTGCTCCTGGCCTTGTTGGCGCTGAGCCTCGTCCTGGGCAGCCTGCTGCCGCAACTGCCCGCGGCGGACGCAGTTGATCCGGCCACGGCGAACCGCTGGCTAGGCGCCACCGCCACCCGCTACGGCACGTTGGGGACACCGCTACGGGCTGTGGGCATGTTCGACATCGCCCACGCCTTCTGGTTCCGGCTGCTGCTGGCCCTGCTGGCCTTTCACCTCCTGCTCAGCGCCGTTGAAGCCGCACAGACCGCCTGGGCCATGCTAGGCAGTGTCGGCCATCCGCCGCTTGCCCCTTCTGATGCTCTACATGAAGCCTCGGCATCCCTGCCGCCACCCCTTGGGAAGGCTGTAGACGCTGTGCGCTCACAACTTGCCGCGAGCGGACTGAGGGTACTAGGGGAGGACTTGGAAGAAGAGACGCCCACAGGTGCTTTTGTCTATGCAGACCGCACCCGCATCGGCGTGCTGGGTCCCCTGCTGGGCAACGTCGGGGCCTTGCTGTTGCTGCTCGGGCTGTTCATCAACAGCGCATGGGGCTGGCAGACGGGCGACCTGCTGCTGGCGCCTGAACAGGAGATCGCCCTGGGTCACGACACAGGCCTCGGATTGCGGCTGGCGCAAGCTACAGACGCCGCCAGCAGCGGGCAGCTTCTTTTTCTTGATGGCACCGGCCAAGCCATTGCCCGACCATTGGGCATCGCCCGCCCAGCGCGCTATCGTGGCATCAGCGTGCACCAGAAGGATGATGGGCCAGCGCTGATGGTGCGGGGCGAGGATCGAGCAGGCCAACCGCTCACCCTACATCCGCTGACAGCCGAGGGCACGGCAGGCGATACTGTCAGCCTGACCTTCGATCGGCCGCAGGCGGAACGCCATCTCACTGTCCCCGATCACAATCTCGCCCTGCGCATCGTCGCCCAGGCCAGCGCATCCGAAGACCAAGCTGACGAAGTCACTTTCATGCTGCAAGTCTATCAGGGTGGCAGTTCGGAGCCCATTCTCGAGACTTCCATCCGCGAGAGCGGCGTCCTGGAGGTAGATGGAGCTCGCTTTGAGTTCAGGCCAGAGCGATACGCTGTGCTGCGGGTGGCTCATAACCCAGGCCTCGCTTGGCTGTTTGCCGGTGGAATGCTCATCCTCCTCGGAGTCACCGTGCCGCTGATCTGGCCTGCGCTGCAGGTGTGGGCAGAGTTGATCCCTGAACGGAGGGCAGTCATGGTGCGGCTGGCTGGTCGGGCGCAAGGCGTCGGTGTGGACGTGGAAGAGGAATTGGATCGCCTCGCTGAGGCTTTGGGCGGAGTTGAGGAACAGGCAGCCTGACCCCAGACTGCTAACGGCACGTAGGAGGGCCAGTTCGAGATGTCAGAAGAGGGCAAACCCATCAGCATTGGCGTGGCCGGGGGCACCGGTTCGGGCAAGACCACCGTCGCCGAGGCCATCCTCAAGCGCGTCGGCTTCCAGCACATCGCATTCCTGCAGCACGATGCCTACTATTGCGATCAAGGCCACCTGCCGCCGGAGGAGCGAGCCAAGGTCAACTACGATCACCCGGACACCCTGGATAACGAACTGCTGATCGAGCATGTGAAGGCATTGCAGGCCTGGCAACCGATAGAGGTCCCTATCTATGATTTCACAACTCACACCCGCACTGCCCAGACACGCCGCGTGGAGCCACAGCCGGTGATCCTGCTGGAAGGGATTCTCATTTTCGCCATTCGCGACCTGCAGGAGTTGATGGACGTCAAGATATACGTAGACACCGACGCCGACACGCGCTTCATCCGCCGGTTGGAGCGGGACATCGCCGAGCGAGGACGCACGATGGCTTCGGTGATCAAGCAGTACCTGAGCACCGTGCGGCCCATGCACCTCGAATTCGTGGAGCCCAGCAAGCGCTACGCCGACGTCATCATCCCCGAAGGAGGCTTCAACGAGGTGGC
>CAZPMV010000377.1:1218-3154 GCA_964587335.1 uncultured Anaerolineales bacterium | reverse complement strand
CGACCAGGAAGTCGGCAGGGTATAGCGCCTGCAGCCGGCCGTCAATGCACTCCAACTGCTCCTCGTGCGTGGTCACGATCAAGCTGCGCACCCGCAGCAGCTCCCCGATCCTGGCCAGTCTCTCAGTGTCTGTCATCTCGTCACCCCTTTCGTGGTATTGAATTGTGGGCTTCCCCGTCCATGGCGGTCGGCGTTGCCTACCTCTCAAGGGCAGGCGGCGGTTAGGCCTGCTCCCCCGAATCCCGCCCCCGCAGGGTAGGTCTTCCCCGTCGACGTGTCCCCAGGCGGTAGACGCCCAGGGCCAAGACGTGGACGAGCCACATCCGCCCCACCCGCATAACACCGGGAAAACGACCCTTGTGCAGGTGTTGAGTGATCATCCTCTGGGAACGGCCCAACCGCTGCCCCACCTCCGCCAGGGAGTAGAGGCGCAGGGAAAGCACCGCCGCCATCTCCCGGAACAGATCGGGGCCGCCAGCGTAGCCTGGGCCCGCTTCCAAGGTGAGGCTCCACAGCGAGGGGAATATGGCATACTCCCAGACGATGCCCAATCCCTCGCCGTGTGGAATATCTCTCTCGCAGGGTCCGCAGTCGGACCGGGGATCTATTCCACACGGCTCGCCGTCCAACGACAACGGGGTGATGGTCGCCGGCCGCTGGGCGAAGAAGGTCATGCCCACCCAGGACAGGATCTCCGCTGGCGAGCCATCCTCGATGCCCAAGCTAGCTAAGGAGTGGGGAGAAACGATGGTCAGTGTCATCTCCCCCGCCTGGATGATCAGGGTCTTGTCTTGACATTCGACTTGGATGTTCATGTCTACCCGCTTGCGCTAGAGCTCCTTGTCGGCCATGGGCATGATTACGTGCACCAAGCCGTCAAGGTCCACATAATTAGCGAGGCTTGTCACCCTCACCTCGATGGGCCGGAACTGGCCCTCGCTCTCTCCCGGCTGCGACCGGCTCTCCACCCGCCCCGTGCGGGCCAGGTGACGGATGTGACCAGGGGTGAGGTCAGTAAGACGACCGACCTGCCGAACGCTGAGCCAGTCACCCAATGCTGGTTCAGCGTAGACGAGGCCGCGCATGGCGCGGGTGTAACGAGGGTGGCGCAACCGACGCATAGCCAGCGCCGTCTCTCTCGGATGGAGTGCACGGTAGGCGCTGGTGGGATCATCGGCCTCCAGCCATTCCCGAAAGGTCGCCGCTGCCTTGGCCCCTCGCTTGCCCGAGCTGGCGATGCTGACGATGGCCTCCTGGAACAACCGCCAGAACTGCGCCGGATCCACGACCGGCCAACTCCCCAGGACGCGCTTGCCCAGGAGCCTCTCGGCCCACCAAGACGAGTCATCTATCTGCGCCTGAACCGCTTCCAGCGTTGGCATCTCAACCCCGTGGTCTCTGATTTACTACCATGACTATATTACACCATATCTGGCGTGCTCTGTCAAATCGCACATGCCAGATGTGAGACCCTCAGTCAGACCCACAGCACGGCACGGAGTGGACATAATACTAGAGGGGAATATCAGGGCCAACCCCTGCTCCCAGATCATCGACCTGCACCCATCCGCTCCTCCCGCGAGAGCCGGCCGGCCGCGCCAGCGGCGGGAGCGCCACGTGGTCACGCCCCCTCTAGCAAATAGCCGACCCTTCGACAAGCTCAGGGCACGTGGCCGATGCTCCATCAACTATCAGCCATGTGCCATCCGCTTACCCAGAGAACTCGAAACAGCACGGGCCAGACAGGACAGGGCCGATCAAGGTCAAGCCCGGTCAGGGTCGGGTCGGGCCGGTCAGTGTCGGGCCATCCCCCAATAGTGATGCCCAATCAGGCAGCCCAAGCATGGGACAGACAAATCGGGACTGGACCAGGGGATAGCCACAACGCTCGTACACGCAGCTTAAGCAGAGGATAGACAAGACGACCAGGCCAGAC
>CAZPMV010000377.1:0-1118 GCA_964587335.1 uncultured Anaerolineales bacterium | reverse complement strand
CCAGGCCAGACCGGTCAGGGTCGGACAGGGCCAGGGCACCAGGCACAAAGCCAGGACATGGGACAGCGAGGGCCAGGACGGGACGGAAGGGCAGGCCGAAACTTGATTCCATTCTTCCACTTCCAGCATGGGACGGAATTTAGCGCCTAGTGCTGTACCGCTCTAAATTCCGGAAATTAGCCGATTGTGGAAGAGTGCTTTCCCCAGATCTGCTACAGTAGCCCCCAGGCCACTCCAACAGCGTTTGCGAGCAAATGTCCCATCCCCGATCCCTTTCATCGCTTGAACAGAGGTCTGGGGACGTACTCGTAGCTTTCCTCAATCGTCCAGGGTGCATCGTTCTCGCTGCGCTCCCCGGCCCTGACGTCTCTCTGCCAAACGGACACGTTGCAGAGATACAGATGGACGTCGGCATTGACCTCTTGGGCCCAGCGCCGGATCTCCTTGCGAATCACCTCTTGGGTGGGTTTGTTTGGGACGAAGAGATAGAAATGTCCGCGGGTCACCCGATGGTAGATCTCCCACTTGCGCTGACGGGCTGCTGAGGCCTTCCAGCGTCCCCGCTCGCACTCAACGTAGAGTCGGTCTCCTCCATGGAGCAGAACCTCAATGTCGGGAGCGAAGAGGCCGACGCCACAGGTCTCTCCCTCGCGAGGATAGAGATTCACACGCTGGGCCCAATAGCGCATGATCTGCCCGGCCCGCAGGTTGAGCCAGACGTGCTCCGGGCTCTTGTGACGAGCGAGTAGCAGGTCGTACTCGCTCGTCACGGGCTCGCAGCGAACCGGTTCACATTTGCCATCCTCGCGGCCTTCTGCAAACCTGCGTTGGCACTGGAGACGGTAAGCGTGCCGGCCGCGTGCGGTCAACCGAAAGAAGCTAAGTGGCTTTCCTCTCTGACTCTCCCGCTTGGCAACGATCCGGTCGATGATCTCCCACTTCAGCAAGTGGTCGAACGGTCTACGAGTTGCCCTATGGCTCGTCTGGCGGGTGGTGACAACCCCACGACCGTAGAGTCTGTTCACGAGTGATTGGCGTAAACACTCACCTGTCTCCCCCATGACGCGGATCAGGGCCTCGTCGACTTTGAGGTGACGGGGAAGCGAGGTCTCGCGCCA
>CAZPMV010000376.1:1936-3205 GCA_964587335.1 uncultured Anaerolineales bacterium | reverse complement strand
CTGCGCACGACGGCTGAGCAAGAGCGCCAGCGCGCCGACACCTCCAACCATGATGCCGATGAACAGAGCCAGCAACACGCCGGGAAACCCTATCACCAGCCCGATCAGCCCGGCCAGCTTGACGTCCCCCATTCCCATGCCGCCCGGTTTGGCCAGGGCGATGAGCAGGAAGATGGCAAAACCGCTAATCCCACCTAGAAGCGCCTGAGCCAGTGGCGGCCTCCCCCATAACAAACTGCCTGCCAGCGCCAGCACCGTGCCTCCCAACACCACCCTGTTCAGCACCAACCGATGCTCCAGGTCAATGACGAAGATGAGAGCAAAGACGACGGTGTGCAGACTGACCAGCCACAGTCGGGGCGAAGGGCCGAAACGACTCCAGGCATAGGCAAACAGGCCGGCCATCGTCAGTTCCACTGCCAGCGCACGCCAGGGGCGAGGAGCAGCACAGTGCCTACAGTGCCGTGCCAGCAGGAAACCCAAACATGCCGGCCAGCGAAGCTCAGGCCTGCGATTTCCGCAGTGGGGACAGAAAAGCGCCCGCCGCAACGGTTCGCCTTGGGGCAACAGATCGGCCCCAAGATTAACGAACAGGCCAGCCACAAGGCCAACTATAGCATACATGACGGTTGCCATCACCATGTCGGCTTAAGGCGCAGACGCTTCGGCAAGCGAATAGCCGTGCGCTGCCCCACAGGTTCCCTCGTTGGATGGACTGCAACTGGCTGGGCAGTGACGACCAATTGTCCGGCCAGTTGCCGTAGGCGGCGGGCGAGTTGGCTCCTGGGATGGCTTTGCACCAGCGGCATACCGCGGTTGACGGAGTAGACAACCAGCGCGGGATCGTCAGGCAGGGCGACGGCAATGGGAACTCCCAGACGTTGGGCGATATCGGCACGACTGACGCCTCCGGTGATCCCCTCCCGATTGAGCACCAGGCGCAACTTCCCGACAGGGAGATCTTCGGCCTGCGCTGCCTGCAACAGCAGCGTCGCCCGGCGCAGCGAGGACAACTCCGGCGTGGTCACCACCATCACCACATCGGCCGAGGCCAAAACTTCGCCCAGCACGCCATTGACCACGGGGGCCGTATCCACCACGACATAGCGAACGGTCCGACGGAGATGAAACAACGCCGCTGCCAGCAGTTCCGGCGTCATCCGCCTCCCCTCTTCCATCGTCCTCGCCGCGAACAGCACGTTGACGCCCGAAGCATGCTTCACCAACGCCCCGCGGATGAGATCGGCATCCAGCCGACTGGGCTCCGTG
>CAZPMV010000376.1:0-1836 GCA_964587335.1 uncultured Anaerolineales bacterium | reverse complement strand
CTGGCGCTGGCGTCTCTTCAGTTCGGCCGCGTGGACCTGACGCAAGGTGGCCAGCAAGTCGTCTCCGGTGAGGGGGATAAGGCTGAAGCCCCGAGCACCAGCCAACAATGCTTGCTGCAGTTGTCCCATTTGCTCTGCCGTCACCAGAACGATGGATGCAGTCTCCGGGGAACTCTCAGCCAGCGACTCCAGAAGGCTCAGGCTGTCGCGCAGACGCAGATCGAGCAAGGCGATGTCCGGGCTATCCTGCGCCAAGTGACGGCGCGTCGCGCCAATGCTGGCACACCGACCGACGAACACGACATCTGGCGCCGCGAGCAGTGCGTTCCGGATCCCTGCCGACATCTCTTCTTCGCTGATGATCAGCACCCGCATGGGCGCGCTTCTCTCGTCCATTTCTCTTCCCTCTGCACCTGGGCTGGTATTCCCTCGCTACTCGCTCACGGAGCCGAGCCCTGAACCCGACTGCTCGACACCCTGTATGATAGCGGCCTGCCCGCCGTCCACCTCTATTGGCGCTCAATCAGATAATCCTACCTACTGGAGCTTGATTGACACTCTTAGCATACATGACCTGGCTGGTCGCGCCCATCGGCACAAACCCCGATTGCCCAAGAGAAAAGGTCTGATTTCAATGGTCTGTTAATCTTGGCGGCTCCAAGATAGAAGGTCACGCCGTACCAGAACCGGAATGGCACTGATCTCGATATCCCCCGCTTCGCTACTCGCCCACGGATCCGAGTTCAATGCCCAATGGTTCGATGCTCACCTCAATTCGATAGCGATCTGCCAGGTAATCCTCCGTCACCGGTTCGGTGCGCATGAACTGCTCGTTGGTAGGCACTCGTAGTGCGAAGTCCAGGATGCCTCCCGCATCTTTGAGGTACTTAAGCACCAGCGCGTCCTGCGGATCAACGGCCAGCAGAATGACCCTTCCCGCTACTTCATTAACTCCGCCTTCTCCGCCCATGCTCTCCGCCACATCGGCAGATCCGACCATGCCCCCTATGCCCCCCAGTCCCCCGACAGCTTCGGTGGCCGAGCCAGGCAGGACGATGGCGGTGATCTCCTGATTCTGAAGGGCCTCAAAGGTGACCAGTCCATTGCCTGACGCCGCCTCCATCTCCAGAGAGTAAAGGATGTCTACCTTGTCGCCGGGCCTGAGCAATCCGGTACGGCTCATCAGGTCATCGCCAGGCAGGGCGATGACGATCTTGTCCTCGGACATAGTGAAGAGGACGTCCACCCCCTTCTTGGCTGGGTCGGCCAGTCGCCTGGTGAGCACGACTTCACCCATCACCAGATCGCTCATGTTGATCTTGCCCAGCACCTGATCGAGCATGGTGGCGGCCCCAACAGGCATCAGTTCTGGTGGCACCTGCCGTATCACCACCACGTCATCGGTGAGCAAGGTACGCATGGGGACATCGTTGCGGGCCACGACCACCGGCGCGGTGACCACATCGTCAGACCCAGGAGCGCTTGAGGGAACCGCATCACTGAGGAAACGCAGGGTCAGCAGCGCAGCCAGAACAGCCAGAATGAACGCAGTGCTTAGCCAAAGGATACCGCCTCGTCGTTTCATAATCTACCTAACTCCCAATCTACCTAACTCCCAGCGCGCTGTATCAGCTTGATTGACATTCTTGACTCTGCTAAAAAGACTGCCAGACTCGCCACAGAGGCACAGAGCCACAGAGGGCACGGAGATTCTTACCACAACCGAAGTGCGTTGCACCTGAATAAGGTACTAAGCCCCCTGGGCTTCCGCTGCGCAGCCTTACCATACCAGCGGCAGCAGCCGCCAGCGAACGCGGCCAGAGTAACTCTCGTAGC
>CAZPMV010000375.1:0-3211 GCA_964587335.1 uncultured Anaerolineales bacterium | reverse complement strand
CCACATACAGGTCATGCTGATAGTGGATGTCGAAGGCCCCCACGGCCAGCCGATCACTGGCATACCAGGCCGCTGTCTTACCGGCGACGGTGGCGTCTAGCGTCTGGGCGCCATCCCACCAGGCGCGGATGTACCCCTGCCCCCCCTGCGGCACGTGCCACTGCAGGCGGATGTGATGCCACGCGGCTTCGGTGTTCTCGTCAGGGCTGACCTGCACGCCGGAGAAGCCCTGGCATGCGTTGCAGTAAAGCTCCACGTACCCCGGTTTGTGGCGATACAGTCCTAGATTCCTGCGCACACTGAAGTCGAAACCCTCCTCGGAGAGGTACTTGTCCCCGGCCATGAAGAAGTGCGACTGCAGAAAGTCAAAGGCCGGGTAGCCCTCGAACCAGGCCCAGATCTCCACGTCCCCACGGTCGGAGGGAAGGGTTCTCACCCAGGTGGACGCCCAGGCCGTGCTGTCGTTGGCCTGCGGATCGTAGTGATAGGCGCCTCGCCCGTAGGCAGGCTCAGGAGTGGTGACCATCGTCACCGATGCGCCGGCCCCCTGTTGATAGAGGAACACGCCACCCCAGCCGTCGGGCGGGGGTGTGTCGTTGTTGAAGCACGACCAGCCGGGGCGAGGTGTGGGCGTGGGCATTGGGGTGTGGGTAGGCGTGTGAGTAGGTGTCCGCGTCGGCGTGGGTGTGTCCGAGGGCATTGGCGACGGCGTGGCCGTGGGTGTGTGAGTTGGTGTGTTGGTGGGAACCGCCGTTGACGTAGACGTGGGCGGCATGCCCGTCGGCGTGCTGGTCGGAACTGCCGTTGGCGTATCCGTCGGCACACCCGTCGGCG
This sequence comes from uncultured Anaerolineales bacterium, assembly GCA_964587335.1. Taxonomy (GTDB): domain Bacteria; phylum Chloroflexota; class Anaerolineae; order UBA3071; family UBA3071; genus UBA3071. Next base: position 2,377 of record CAZPMV010000375.1, on the reverse strand, counting down.
TGTTGGTCGGAACCGCCGTTGGCGTGCGTGTTGGCGTGCGCGTCGGGGTGTTTGTCGGCGGTCTCGGCGTGGGTGTGTTCGTCGGCTGAGGCGTCGGGGTGTTTGTCGGCGCTGGCGGCGACGTCGGCGTGTGTGTTGGTGTGTTCGTGGCCTGCGGGCCGCAGCACCAGTTAGCGCCCTGCTGCGGTATCGCATATTGTGTACCCCCCCCTTCATGATGGCCGCATCTCCCATAGGATGAACCGTTGTAAGGCGGATAGTCCGGCACAACCCAGTCATCCCAAGCCGGCGCCTCGCAACAGCCGTTGTTGTTTTGGGCCCAGTAGTCGCACTCGGCAGCCGGATTGGCCTGGGTATCCACACACATGTTGGCATAACCGGAGGCGTCGGTCGAGACCCAAGAGCCAAGGTAGGACACGCCTCCGCTGGGACAGTTGGCGACCAGCCGCACCATGGCCCCTTGCACGGGCCCGCTGGGATTCCACATGTTGAAGAAAGTGCCCGGCTCGCAGTAGATGTAAATCTCGCGGCAGGCCGTGGCCAGCAGGCCAGAGGCGTAGGCTTCGCCACTGTCTGCGCTGTAGGTTACAGGACCTACCTGGATGACGTTGGCCCGATCCGATCCCAGCATGGTCTCGGCCGAGAACGCGTCCTCACCCTGGTCCGTGGGCGGAGCTTGCGCTGCCGCTGCGGGCTGCGCCACAGTCAAAGGGAGATACAGATGGTAGGATTGTGGGCCACTGTCAGGCAGGGGAGAACCCTCAAAGGGGCTCTCCGCAGGCGCGGCGGCCGAACTACTGAGGTTGCAGAGTAGCAGGGTCAACAGCACGAGGGTGCGGAAGACCCGCTGAGTTGTTGTAGAACGCATGTTTGTCCTCCTTGGCATCCTTGTGGAACAACGGGGAGGTTGAAGAACAGTGCATCCGCTATAAGCGGAGCAGGCAGGGTCCGTACGTCAGTTTCAATAAGCCCTATGCTATTCAGGGATTGGCCTCATCCCGTGCCTTTCTGATTGCCGATGCAGAGTAGACGGAGCAGGCAGAGGTCCTTTGGGTTTCCCTGCCTACTTCGAGCAGAGCAGAGGGAGAGCCGCTCAGGCCCTCCCCCCGCAATGGTCAACGAATGGGTCTACGGCCTCGGGCGCGCATACTTCCGCCGGGTGGGCTCTTGGTCGTTGGGTTTCCAGTCTCCGAGCGGGATATGCGGCGGTGGGGTCTCAGGCGGAGACACAGGTCCATAGTAGCCCGTGCCCCCCCCAGGCTGATACCAGCTGCCGTCGGGGTTCATGCACACATAGCCGACGCCTCGGACGTAACCGATCCGGCAGGCGATCTTCATCACCGGGCCGCCATTGTCGAACGGCACGTCGGGCGGCGGCGGAATGCGAATGCGGGCCAGCTTGTCAGCCATGTCGTCGAGGCTGGTAGACAGGAAATGGCCAAGTTTCATTACCGGACCACCATTGTCGAACGGCACATCGGGCGGCGGCGGAATGCGAATAGCTGCGATCTTGTCGCTCCTGGCCAAGACCACGGTCGCCAGCACACAGAGAGCGATGATGACCAGGCCGACGATGACGATGGTTTTCAGGTGCTTGATGTTCACGTTTGATGGTCTCCTTTCAGGGTTGTGGTAGTGATTGGGTTGCTACTATGGTTGCTCTGACCATGCCCTGGGGTGATCGAGAGATCTCTTTTCCGCCCCAGTCAGGTGCGTTGGTTCTTTGTTTTCGTTTGCCAGGCATCCCTCCCTTCTCGGTTGTAGTGATCGGTGATCCTACTGCTTCGCGGTCACCGTGGCCATGCCTGCCTGGGCAGACAGGTCTCCCCACAGACAGGGAGGTCTGTCCACTTTGGCGGGAATCCGCATGTCTCTAGCCCTCAACGGGCCCAGTTCAGCATAGCCACCTGGATCACAGCCGTTGCCAGTCCAAGGAAGGCAATCAGCACAATCAAGATAGTCTTGCGCACATGGGTGTTCATGTTGTGGTGTCCTTCTCCTCTCTCTTTGTCTCCTGGTCTGATCGTCCCTAATCTGGCGGCCACCAACTGGTCGCCCGACCAAAGAAACTATCGGACTATCAGCTCCCAGCCTACGCTGATGGCTCCAGGGTCGTCCACCAAGCCGGGGTACTTCTCCTTGTTCAGCTCCACCAGCCCCTCTACTGCAATGTCGTACTGCTTAGCGATCCCGCTCAGGCTTTCGCCCGGTTGCACCCTATGGGTAACAAGGATACGGGGAGACGGGGTGACAGGGGGATGTGGCCCCTCAACAAGCCCTTCGGCAAGCTCAGGACACTGTTCGGGACGCGGCGCCGGAGTGGCTTTGTCCCCTCTCCCTGTCTCCCCCTCACCTTGTCTCCGTGTCCCAGAGGAAT
>CAZPMV010000374.1:0-3214 GCA_964587335.1 uncultured Anaerolineales bacterium | reverse complement strand
CCGTTTCATGATCTTCACCTCCTCGTATGATGTGCTTGCTTCCGCTGAGCGGACACGTCCCACCCCCACCCTGGCCTCCCCCTGCCAGGGGGAGGGTTGGGAGAGGGTTGCTGGAACGAGAACCCTGCAAAACGGCAAACGCCAGCCATGGGGCTTTGAAGGTTCGCCCACACGGCTGGCGTTGTTGGCTGCGTTGTTGGCTGCGATGAGGTTTCTCTGCGTCCACCAGTCGAGGACGAACCTCGAGGCCCTCAGGGAACCAGGCTTTGATCCTGTACTCTATCTGCCCGCTATTATACCATACCACACGAAGATGACAGAAGGATGAAGAAGGAAAGGGCAGACGATGACAGTTCCTTCATAGTCTGGGCGCTTCTAGCGCCCTTCGCCCTTTCAGCTTGGGGGTTTAGTTTAGCCCCAGGCCGCCCGGCAACGGTTCAGCAACACCCAGGCAGGAGACCATCAAGCCAAGGAGGGAGGATGATCCTATCCCCATGGTCGGCCGACGATGGTTCACCTGAGAGCGGAGCAGTTGGCGCGGGAGTTTGGCCGCCGCTGAAGCCGTCGCCGAAAGAACGAGCGAAGTCCTGCAGGCCAGATACCCGTTTTCTCCGAGAAAACGGGTATCTGGCTGTGAGAACCCGAAACCTGTAACCTTGAAACCTGAGACCGGTTCGTAGTTGGCGTACGCGTGACATCGTGGCCGCCTGCCACCAATGCCTGATGCAGCGCCTTGATGGAGGCGTCTGCACCCAGGTGTAGCCGTGGTTCAGGCATAGGTTTCTTCCAAGGCTTGCTCGGCGGTGATGCCCGCCTCGATTTCCTGGCGATGAGCTTCGTAGAAGGCCAGGGTTTCCTTCACCTGTCTCTCCGTCAAGCCATACTCGGCGGCAATCTGAGCCGGGGACAGCTCCCATTGCTGAGCGGCTACGGCCACCGTCTGCACGCGAATGCCGGTGCCGCGCAGGACAGGCACAGGCCAGCCACTGGCCCCGCGCCGATAGGTGACGTGCGGGAAAGCGGGATCATCAAGCTGCTGCTTTAGAGCTCCCACCTTTTCAGACACAGACCACAGGATGAACTGGTTGAGCGAGACGCCCTGATGGGTGGCCCATTCTTCCGCTTCTTTCTTCAGTCCGGTTGGTAGATTCAAAGGATATCGCGCCATACCCGTCTCCCAATTGCACTCAAGGGTTTGTCAGTCTCCGGTTTGCTTTGCCTGGCCTTCTGTCCCTGCAGGATCAACCAAGGGATATCCAAGATAGGCTATCGCCTGTCACTCTACCAGGGATGTCCTATAAGACATCATATACCACATCATGAATCCTGTCAACTATGAGGGAGGCGTTTCAGCAATTCTCAATGTAGCGATTCTAGTGGGACGGTGGTACCAATTCACCCCAAGATTCACTTTTCCCTCCCACCAAGTGGCAGGAAACGTGCGTTTTGGGGGACAGCACCCATGCGGGTGAACATAAGCGGGCCACATTGAGAATTGCTGCAGGCGTTTGGAGGTTAAATAACCTCTCCTCTGCCTCCTCTATGGCTTCTCGCCCGTCCCAGCCGTCTCTGTCTCATGACCCTTCATTCCAAATATGAGCGACAGGCTTCCACAGGTGATCTCGTCGTCGTCAACCACCAGGATGAGCGGCGCCCTCCTTGGCCTTCCTGGCCTCCTCGATGACGTCCACCATCCTTTCGATGTCCAGCGGCTTGTAGACGATCCCGTAGGCTCCTTCTTGCAGCGCCTCCTGAACCAGATCCTCCACCGCGTAGGCGGTCATCATCATGACCACGGCTTCGGTCCCGATCTTCTTGATCCTTCTGTAGGTCTCCACGCCGTCCATGTGGGGCATCTTGATATCCATGAAGATCACGTCGAAGGGGATCTCCTTGACCCTGGAGATGGCCTGTGGCCCGTCCTTGGCGGTGGTGACGGCGTAGCCCTTGCGTCCCAGGACGAGGGACATGGTCCTGGTTAGGCTGACATTGTCGTCCACTATCAGAATGCGGTGTCCTGAGCCTGCCGAAGGGATGGCCTTCGCTTTCATGCTACGTCTCCTCAAGCTTTGCCCACGGGCAGCTTGACCGTGAAGGTGCTGCCTTTTCCCACTTCGCTTTGTACTTCGATGGCGCCCCCATGCCTCTCCACCAGCGTCTTGACCAGCGCCAGGCCCAGCCCAATGCCCTTGGCCTTGGTGGTGAACAGCGGCTCGAAGACCTTGCCCCGGTTCTCCTCGGGGATGCCCACGCCGGTGTCGGCGAAGGAGACGGCTACCCACTCTGGACGAGCGCCAGGCTCGCCCCTACTGGAGATGAGCAACTGGCCAGCTTCAGGCGGCTCGACTGAGCTCGCCGAGGTCATGGCCTGGAACCCGTTGAGGATGAGGTTTCCGAAGACCTGAGCCAGTTGATCGGGGTCGGCCAGGATGACCGGCAGCGCTTCGTCCGGTTGGCTCACCACCTCCACGTTCTCCGGCACGGTGATGCGAGACAGCGCCGCCTGGACGACATTGTTGACGTCTACCTTGCGCCGCACGGGCGGCTTGGGACGGGCGAAGTCGAGGAGGCTGCTGATGATCCTCTCCGATGTCCCCACTTCCTTGTCCAGGATCTCCAGCGTCTCCTTGACCTCCGGCTCTGGCTCCTCCAAGGCCATATTGAGGAAGTAGGCGGCGACCTTGATGGCCCCCAGCGGGTTGCGCAGCTCGTGCCCCACCCCGCCGGCCAGTTGGCCCAGCACGGCCAGCTTCTCCTGGCGGATCAACTTCTCCTGGGCATCCCGCAATGCCTCCTCCGCCCGCTTGCGCTCAGTGATGTCCCGGAAGACCATGACAGTGCCGATGATGTTCCCTTCCTCATCTTTCATCGGCGCCGCACTGTCGGCAATGGGCCGTTTGGCGCCGTCTTTGGCAATCAACACCGTATGACTGGCCAAACCCACGAAGACGCCTTCCCGAAGCACCATGGTCACAGGATTCTCGGCCCGTTCGCCTGTTTGCTCGTTGATGATGTCAAATGCATCTTCTAGAGGCTGGCCCACGGCCTCGGCCTCATGCCAGCCGGTCAACTCCTCGGCGACGGGATTCATGAGGGTCACAAGTCCCTGGGCATCAGTAGCAATCACTGCATCGCCAATGCTCCTCAGCGTTGTGGATAGCCATTGCTCGCTCTCCTGCAGCGCCTGCTCCGCCTGCTTGCGCTTGGCCGCCAT
>CAZPMV010000373.1:0-3221 GCA_964587335.1 uncultured Anaerolineales bacterium | reverse complement strand
AAGACAACCTGTCATCGTGGAACTGATGGCGGCGCTGGGGGCCACAGCAGAGACAGGGAAATGCCTCGCTGCTGCTTCTGCCCCAACGACGACTGGTAGGGCAAGCGGAAGCAGTACCGCGAACACCAGCAGCGTGAATACAGCAAGCGTGACCGGAAATGCGTTTCTGGCGCCGGTTGAACGTGCCACAGTGAGCCACTCCCAGGAGCGTGTAAGCGGGATTATACCCCAAGATCAGCAAGACGGGGAATCAGCGGACGGCGCCCGATTCCCCGTTCCCTTGCACTATGCACCAAGAAGATGACAAGTCAATGAAGATCGCCCTTCATGAGAATGACGGTTTTGTCATCTGGCTGCATCTGGCCTCCCAGTAGCAGCACCGGCGCAGGGCGGCCGGCGTCATCGTTCCAATGCCACAGTCTCGGCCTGCCCTGCTCCTCTCCAGGTACGATCTCGAAGAAGGTGAACTGCTTGCGGTCGCGTATCAGTCTCTCCTCTTCGCTGAGCACCTGCGTCCAGGTACCGGTGTTGACATACCATTGGTCAAAGGATAGCTCTGGCCATCGCGGCAGTTTGACCACGTCCGCGTTGTGCGTGTGCCCAAACACGAGATAGGGCACCGCCAGACCATGCCGGCTCAGGATGACAGCAATGCGCCCGGCCATGCACCGGAGGTAATTCCCCTCGGCCTCGCTCTCAATCTTGTGCTCCACCAAACGCCGCACGATGAAGAGCGCCAGCGAGCCAGCCAGATACGTCACCACCATCAGCCAGGGCATGCGGGTCAGCCCCAATCGAATGAAATCCAGCAGCGGCTTGAAGAACAACAGGATCACACCTACCAACAAGATGAAAGAGAGCCCACCCAGCGCCAGCGTGCGCAAGATGCGCCGCCACCAATCGGCCACCCAGTTCAGGCTCACTTCGGCGATATCCCGCATCGCATTTGGGGGCAGCCCTGCCAGCATCGCTCGACGCTCTCCCATGGCCGCTGGCACAGACCGATCCACCTTCGGCACGACCGCCCGCTTGCGCCACGCTTCCCACACGGCTCGCAGGACAAGACCCATATTGTCCACAACGACGCCCAACGTGTTGAGTGGGTCTGTCTTGAAGGCCCATTTGATGTAGTCGCTGGACGGCTTGACGTTGTCGCCCCAGGGATGTATGGTCTCCAGGGAATTGAAGACGTAGCGCACGAAGAAAGAGCCCAGAGGCAACTCCAGTCGTTGCGGGTCCCCGGGCAACACGGGGTTGAGGAAATCGCGGAAAAAGTTCACTGGCTCGTACTGGTTGCCGTGCTCGACGTAGGCGATGCCCGGCTCGTAGTAGATCCAGGGGTAGAACTCGACATTCGCCCGCGTCTGCTCCTGGTCCACTTCTCCCAACTCAGGGCATTGCTCGGCCGCCTCGACCACCAGATCGCGGAAGGTATCCTGTACTAGCGGCCAGTGGGTGTCCACGTCGTGGTTGCCTTTGACGTACACCACCCGATGGCCCCGGGCCACGAAGCGGGCCAGCGACTGGAAGAAGCAGGGATGTCCCTCCCCGCTATGCCGAAGTTTCCACGCCGCCTGGGTCGCCGTAGTGCCCAGGCCGTAGCGTACCTCACGGCGGGAGAGCAGCGGCTCCGCCCACACCTCGTCTACGCAGAAGGTACCGCTCTGTGCGGTGCTGCTGGCCACTCGCAGTTCCACAGTCCGCACCTGCTGCAAGGGCAATGTGTCTGGCTTGCCCAGTTCGAAGGCGACCTCGTTCCACTGGCCTGGTTCCAGGCGGGACCATTGCGGGCCTGGTCTCATCCTTTCGGGGCCGAGCGTCACCCTGAAGGTAGCATGGACATTCTGTGCATCGTGCGGCGCATGGACGCGTGCGCACAGACGGGCATAGCCGGAGAAGTCAGAGTCGGCAGGAAGGTAGACGGCGGCGCCAGCCTGTTGGCGCGAGCCGCCGCTGAAGGAGGCCTCCAGCCGCAGACTGCCGTTGGCAGCGTAACATCGCTGGCCGGCGGGCAGATATGGCCTCAGACGCCATCCCTCTTCGTCCTGGTCGAATGTATAGAGTGCGTAACGTGGCTTGGCGATCACCTGCAAGAAGCAGAACGCGTCACCGTTGAGGATCAGCTTCCAGCGGCGTCCCCGGTAGCGCGGGTCCTCGACGGCTGCCCGAGTGTGGTATTCGAGGAAGCGGGCGAATTCCTGGTCGAAGACGAAATCCTCCCGCGGGGAGAGCTTCCCGCTGGCAGGATCGAGGCCCTCACTCAAGTGCAGGTCGCTGACGATGAGCAGGTTGTAGTCTTCACTGCCATCAGCCATTGACGCATCTCCTTCTTCCTTCTTCGCAGTCTCCACGAGAATCTCCACGGCCTACGGGATGGGCTGAGCGCACAGCGCAGTCCCGTCGGCTTGACAGTGTCAGGGTTTTAGCCTATAGATGAAACCGCAGTGAGATTCCATCACGGATGCCACGAATGCTACGAATGCTACGAATGGACAAATGACACCGATGTGGTTGGAACCGTCGACAGCCATTCGTATCATCCGTGCAATTCGTGACAGGGTATCGGCTGGATCGGCTCAATCGGCTGAACGGGTTCTCAATACTCGATGCCCTTGCGTCCCGGCACGCCTGCGTCATACGGATGCTTGATGGCCAGCATTTCGGTCACCAGATCGGCGAGCTTGACGATTTCCGGATGCGCACCGCGGCCGGTAAGCACCAGTTCCACGTGCTCCGGCTTGGCTTCCAAGAGCGATAGCAAGTCATCCAGGCCGATCAGGCCATAATCAAGGGCCACGTTCACCTCGTCCAAGATTACCAGGTCGTAGTCGTCGCTGGCGACGATCTGCTCGGCATGTTCCAGCGCCTCGTGGGCCAGGCGGATGTCTTCCGGATTGGGATGCTCCCTATTCACGAAGTCCGGGCGGCCAAACTGGCGCAGGGTGACGCTGGGCAGGCGCTGCACGCTCACCAGCTCGCCGTAATGCGGCCAGCCCTTCATGAACTGGACGATGTAGACCTGCAGGTCATGCCCTGCGGCGCGCAAAGCCAGCCCCAGCGCAGCCGTCGTTTTCCCCTTACCGCTCCCCGTGTAGACCTGGATCAGCCCCTGTTTTGGCGTCATGTGTGAAGAAATCCTCCTACATTCATTCTCGCATTATAATCCATGACTCTCCTGAAAAAACCTAGGCTCCGTAGGCCGGAGATAGTTGAAGAGAGTG
>CAZPMV010000372.1:0-3234 GCA_964587335.1 uncultured Anaerolineales bacterium | reverse complement strand
CTTCAGTGGGAGTAGATCATGCCTTCACTAGATTCATGGCTGGAGATCATCATCCGAACCCCGCTCCTGCTATTCCTCGTGATCATGCTTGTGCTAATCGGGCTCATCGCCAGCGCCGCGTTTGCCTACCGCCGACTGCGGGCTCAGATCACGCAACTTCTTGACAGAGCGCAGCACTTGCGAGCCCAGTTGGCGAAGCGCCCTGAACAAGAGGAACAGTGGGCCTCGGCTCGGGAAGCCTACCGCCATTTCATCTACAACGTCTCCCACGAAGTGTCCAATCCCCTGCAGAGCATCCAGACGAATCTGGACAATATGCTCAGTTGTTTGCCCGACCAAGCCGGTCAGTGGTCGCAATATCACGCCACCATCGTCACCGAGTTGAGGCGACTGGCCGGTCTGACCGAGAACCTGCGTTTGCTCTCCCACCTGGAGACGCCGGAGGCCCCGACTGTGCGAGAGTCGGTCAACCTAAAGGGCGTGATCGAGGATGTGATCATGGCTCTCTTCGAAAGAGCTGAGGCGCGGGGAGTACGGATGCGCTACGTCGGCCCCGAACGGCCAGCCCGGGTACTGGGCGACCGGGATCGGCTGCGCCAGGTCTTGATGAACCTGGTGGACAATGGCATCAAATACTCCAAACCTGAAGGCGGCGAGGTGATTATCAACCTGCGGGAAGAGCAAGGCCGGCTGCGTGTTCGCGTGTCGGACGAGGGAATCGGCATCTCCGAGGAAGACCTGCCTCACATCTTCGAAACCGCCTACCGTGCTCCGGATGCCCGCAGCTTCCGGCGGAGGGGCACCGGGCTGGGGCTGGCCATTGCCCAACGGATTGCGGAGCACCACGGGGGCGCGATCCGCGTCCAGAGCCGGCCCGGCGAGGGAACGACCTTCTCCTTTGACCTGCCCCTTTACATCCAGCCATAGCTGCCTCCACCACAAAGACACTAGCGCCGTCGGGAGCGCAACACCCTCTCAACCAGAGCCTTCCGCTCGTTCCGATTGTCCGGTGATAGGGTATCAAGCGGCAACGAAACGGCAACCAGGCAGCAATGATCTGGTAAAGACTCCTGGCCCTACATGTGCTATACTTCGGCCAGATGCAAGACCTTGTGCGTGCATACTTGTGGTAAGGATGTGTAGAGATGAGCAAGTTCAAGTGGATCCTCGTTGCGCTTCTGCTGCTGCCCCTGGTGTCGGGATGCGGCCAGGTGTTCGAGGTGCGGCTGTTGGACTCACCCACATGGACACCACCCCCAGTCTCTGGGTCATCGTCGACCCCCGATGTGGACGCGACCGTTGCGGCGGCTGTGCAGGCCACCAACATTGCTGTGGCGCAGACGCCGGAGCCTACACCGAGTCCCACGCCCACTAGCCGTGTTGTCCATCCGACGAGCACGGCCACACCAACGCGCTGGCCAGCAACAGCCACGCCAACCGGTCTTCCTCCTACGCTTACCCCCACGCCCTGGCCTGAGCCGATTCGTATACAGTTCGCTGCGGGCGCGACGTCGGCCACCGTGACCGGCCTCTTGGAGCAGAACGGTTCTGCCATCTACGTGCTGCGCGCCCTGGCAGGCCAGACGATGCAAGTCGTCGCCGCGCCGGCCGGAGGCGTGAACTTCTCCGTCTGGGGAGCGGACGGGACAGTTCTGAAGAGCTACGGAGCCGAGGCAAGAGAATGGCATATTGAGCTGCCCTCAACCCAGGACTACTTCATCCATCTCGTCTCCATTCAGGAGACAAGCTACACCCTGACCGTGACCATCCCTCCGCTGTCGCCTGAACCTTCCATCGAGGTCATCTCCCCCAACGGGGGCGAGCAGTGGCTAGAGGGCAACACCTACGACATCATCTGGGCCTCGTCGGGGGTGGAGAAAGTGGCCATCGCCGTGGCGACGGGCGGCAAAGACCTGGGCATCATCGCCTCTGCAGTGGACGCCGGAATCGGGCAATACTCATGGCGGATTGCTCCTGGTTTGATCAGCAATTTCGGAGTGGTCAAGTCGGACTCGATGAGGCTCAGGATCTTCGACAGCAACGACCCCACGCTATACGATGAGAACGACGAGCCATTCACGGTCATGGTCCCGCGCATCCAGTTCGCTCCCGGTGGTACATCTGCCACGGTCACCGGTTATGTGCAGCGGAACGGCGCGTTCCGGTATGTGCTGCGAGCCTTTGCCGGCCAGGCGATGGAGGTCGCTATCACATCGCCCAACAGCGATGTGGTCTTGACCGTCGCCGGAACGGACGGGGTTGTGCTGAAGAGCTACGCTGACGGCCTGGCCGAGTGGCACGGCGAACTGCCCTCCACACAAGACTACTTCCTGGAGGCCGTCGCCATGGGAGCGGACACGAGTTACCAACTGACCGTCAGCATCGCTTCTCAGCAGACTGAACCTGTCCGTATTCAGTTTGCTCCCGGCGCGACCTCTGCCACGTTGAGCGACTCTGTTGCCCAGGGGTCGATCGACCGCTACGTGCTGCGAGCGCTGGCCGAACAGACAGCAGAGGTGGTGATCACATCGCCCGGCGCCGATGTGGTGCTGGATCTGGTAGGGGCGGATGGCACCCTCCTGCAACACCACACCGCCGGCAGGAAGCAGTGGGCCGGTCGCTTCCCCTCCACGCAGGACTACTTCCTGTCCGTCGTCTCCGTCGGGCAGGCCACGAGCTACGACCTGACGGTGAGGATTGAACCGCTGGATTCGACGCCGCACCGTGTCCAGTTCGCACCTGGCTCAACCTGGGCCACCCTGAGTGGGGATCTCCTACGCAACGGCTCGAAGATCTACGTGTTGCGCGCCTTGGGCGGCCAGACAATGGATGTGGGCGTGATGTCGCCCGGAAACAACGTCGGCCTATCCGTCTGGGGGGCAGATGGGCAGTTCCTGAAGTGGCACGGCGACGGGATACCCGGCTGGCGCGGCCAGTTGCCGGCCACGCAAGACTACTACCTCGAGGTCGTCACCGTCGAATCTTCAAGTTACGCGCTGACGGTGGAGATACCACCGCTGTAGCGCCCCACAGATTATTGGGGTGAAACCATTCCGCTCTTGAATGCGGCCAAGTTGCATCAAGCAATAACACAACCAAGGAGAAGGAAGCAGAAGCCATGAAGAAGCAAAGTTTGTTGATCGCTGTGATGATCACACTGTTGGCGGCCAATGTTGTCATAGCCGCAGCACCAGATTCAGACGGTCAGGAGTACATCGGGCAGCCCGGCGATTG
>CAZPMV010000371.1:0-3245 GCA_964587335.1 uncultured Anaerolineales bacterium | reverse complement strand
GGCAAGTTGAGATTGCCAAAGAAGCCTGGCTTGAGGCAGCCGGCGCCGAGGGCAAGCCAATTCCGGAACCTATCTACCGGCCGGTGATATATCAGGCGATGCCATCTTACGCCACTGTCTGATTTCGCAACCCAGTGGGAGCACACCTTTCTTCCCCAAGCAGGTACGTACACCGTCGCTTGCTCCGTGCAAGACGACCAGGGTGGCCAGCGGACGGTGGTACAGGTTATCAAGGTCCAACAGTGGAACCGCCTTGTCAAGCAGAAAGCTGTCGTCTGCTAACCGGTGCAAGTCCGGTCGCGCTAAGGGCCAGGCAGCCGCGTAGCAGGCAAGCAGTGCTTCTGGGTGACCGGAGGTGCTGAAGCGCTGTAACCTCCTGAGAAAGGAGAGCAAAACCGCAGCCCGTAACATCAAGTGAATGCTGCAGCGTCGAAAGGTTAGCCCCGAAAGGGGAACAAGAGGGAGCCGAGCTGCTCAGCGAAAGCGAAGGCCACGGAAGGCCTGAAGAACCTGGAAAGGCAGCGCCGAAGAACCCTCCGGCGTAGGGGGAGCGGGATGTAGTGAAAGTAGGCGACGGAACAGGAGAGGTCTCGTTCAAACGGCGACACCTTTCTGCCTAACAAAGCGGGTCTTGACGGCCAAGCGCTTCAGTTGTGCCCGCTCTGGTTGTCGTATCATCTGGCAGACCTCCTGTACAATTGGCGATCTCTCCTCCACGTTCTACGGGCACCTGCCATATGGCACAGCTATAGTTAGGCGGCCCGACATCTGAAAAGTGAGGTGTTCAAGTGGCAATAACAACAACTGAAATAGCTCAGAGGTGCAAAAACGTTCTTGAGAGTCACTACGGTTCTCGACTGAAGGGATTGATTCTCTATGGCTCTGTAGCTCGCGGCCAGGCAAGCGCAGGAAGTGACGTTGATTTGCTGGTCTTGCTGAGCGAACCGTTTGACCATTTTGATGAACTGCGTCGAATCGTAGATTTGCTCTATCCAGTGCAACTCGAGTCGGAGCAACTCATTTCCGCCAAGCCGGCAGCAGAGCATGAGTTTGAGTTTGGGAGGCTGCAACTGTATCGGAACGCGAAGAGAGAGGGGCTGTTTCTGTGATGCGAAAGTATGGGCCAGAGATAGCGGCCAACTTGGAGCGGGCCGAGGCGTCCATTCAAGCGGCCAAAGACTTGGTCACGGGGGGCTATAATGACTTTGCAGCCTCGCGGGCGTACTATGCGGCATTCTATGCAGCGACAGCCATTTTGCTTTGCGAAGAGTTAGAGTTCAGTAAGCACAGTGGGGTGATAGCCAACATACATCGGGAGTTCGTCAAAACAGGCAGGTTGGACAAGAGACATGGCAAGGACTTGAACTGGTTGTTTGAGTTGCGCGGGGTGGGGGACTATGGGGCCACGATCCACGTAACACAGCAGGATGCAGAGAAGGCCATCAAGGGGGCAGAGGAGTTCCTGAGAGCCATGAAGGACTTGATTCAAGAGGAGGACAAGTAGACTAGCAGCCCGTAACATCAAGTGAATCCCTTCGACAGGATCAGGACAGGCTCTGGAAGTGCAGCACCGAAGAACTCCCCAGCGTAGGGAGGGCGGAATGTTGGGACAGTTGAGGAGAGGTGTGCGATCGATGCAGAGGGAGGTATCGAACACTAGATGAGCAGTGGAACAGGGAGCGCGGCTTAAGTCCGTGCTCCTTTTTGACGTGCTCCGTTCCAGGTGGTACAATCTGTATCTGAACCCCGCCGTGAAAAGGATGTGTTGGTGTGATCGCGGGATATACCGGTGCGGTGTTCGTTGAAAAGGTGACCAAATCCTCAAAACTGAAAACTAAATGCTGAGATAGTAGGAGAGCAATCTACCATGATCCGATTGAAGAAATACCTGAAACCCTATCTGACAATGATCCTACTCGCCATTGTCTTGTTGTTTGCACAAGCAAACTTTGATCTGGCGCTGCCTGATTATCTCTCTCGGATCGTCAACACCGGCATCCAGCAAGGTGGCGTGGAGAATGCCGTACCGGTTGCGATCCGTCAGAGTGAGATGGACAAGCTCGTGATCTTTGTGAGTGCTGAGGATAAAACGGCCGTGCTCGCTGCTTACACCCTGGTGGATCGGGATTCGCCTGACTATGACACCGCTGTTCAAGACTACCCCATTCTGGAGGAAGAACCGATCTATGTCTTGAATGAGGTTGACGGGGCAGAGATCGCTCGTTTGAATCCTGTGATGGGCAGAGCGATCCTGGCTGTGTCCAGCATTGAGCAAATGATGGCTGATCCATCCAAGGCCGCAGAAATGGGTGGGGATTTCGGGTTCGACCCAAGTATGATCCCACAAGGTATGGATGTTTTCACCCTTTTGGGACAACTGCCTGTTGCCCAGCTAGAGCAAATGACCGGCGCTGTCGACCAGCAATTTGGTTCACTTGGGGACAGCATGATCATTCAGGCGGCGGTGGGCCCCGTCAAGTCAGAGTACGAGGCTCTGGGCATGGATACGGACAAGCTGCAGACCAACTATATCCTGCGCATCGGCGGTTTGATGCTTCTGCTGGCCTTGCTTTCCGGTGTCTGTACCATCGCCGTTGGCTATCTGTCGGCCAAGACTGCGGCCGGGGCAGCACGCGAAGTACGCCGGGATGTATTCCGCAAAGTCGAAAGCTTTTCCAATACCGAGTTTAACACCTTTTCCACTGCGTCCCTGATCACTCGCTCAACCAATGACGTCACTCAGGTACAGATGGTGGTTGTCCTGATGGTGCGCCTGGTTTTTTACGCGCCCATATTGGGTGTTGGCGGCGTCATCCGCGCCGTCGGCAAGGGTGGGTCAATGTGGTGGATCATCGCTGTGGCGGTGATGGTGCTGATTGGCCTGGTCGTGATTGTCATTTCGATCGCCCTGCCCAAGTTCAAGATCGTCCAAAAGCTGATCGACCGGATAAACCTGGTGGCCCGTGAAAACCTGTCAGGCATGATGGTCATCCGGGCGTTCAACATGCAGGCGTTCGAGGAGAACCGCTTTGACAAGGCCAACCTCGACCTGACCGCGGTCAGCTTATTCATCAACCGGTTGATGGTGATCATGATGCCGCTGATGATGCTCATCATGAACGGGCTGGCTATGGCCATAATCTGGGTCGGGGCTCACCAGGTGGCCGAGGCGAACATGCAGGTTGGCGATATGATGGCCTTCATTCAGTACGCCATGCAGATCGTGATGTCCTTCCTGATGCTGA
>CAZPMV010000370.1:0-3254 GCA_964587335.1 uncultured Anaerolineales bacterium | reverse complement strand
GATGTGCCGGAGGTAAATCGACTCATCGCGCCTCATAAACCACCCGAAGTTCACTCATGATTCCCTCGCTGAGATAGGGGCTAATGGCGGGCTCCGTCAGCAAGTCCACTTTCCTTCCAAGCGCGGTTGAGATCTCGCGCTCCAATCTCACCAGGGTAAGAAGACTCTTTCTCCTGGAGAATCTAACCAACAAGTCAATGTCGCTCTGGTCTGAGGCTTCGCCCCTGGCCATGGAGCCAAACACGCCTATCATCGCAACATCATTCTTGCGGCATATCTCTATCAGCTTGTTAGTGTCAAAGGGGAGTGCTATCATGCGGATCTCCTGATGCTTCACTGCACTGAAATTGTCCCAGAAAGCGTTCCACGTCCTCCCTGAGAAGCGGGCGGAGCCGCTGAGCTTTGTCCAGATTGATCTGAAGTTGAGCGTACTCTATGGGGACGGCGTAGGCGTGTCGGAAGAAATGGCGGAATCCGCGCAGGCTGTTGAGAAGGCGGTAGCTTTCCTGTGAAAGAAGGGGAGGGCGCACACCTGTGATTTCTTGGGCCATACGGTGCAGAAGTGCTGTGTGCCAACGTGCTGTGTCTGCGATCTGGTTCTCGAAGTGGGCGGCTACGATGTTCAGGAGGTCCTCAATGGCATTGTATACGTTGTGGACCCGATAGGCAGCGCTTTCCAGCCTCGCTTCGTCATCTGGCTCCAATCCGGCCGCACGCTCCTCCAGCTTGGCAAAGATGGTCTCGACGAGGGCCATCTGCGTGTCAATGTCGGAGGTTAGGATGGTGAGGGCATTTCTGTCCATTCGATTCCCTCCTCTCGAATACGGTGAGCGAAGTGGCACTTATCCAATTCGACCAGGTCTACTTCCCGCCCCAGGGCCAAAGCAAAAGCACTCATGGCCGCGAAAAAGAGCTCGGGATCCATGGGTTCGACGGCGATGTCCACATCGGAGTCTTTGGTGAAGCGACCAGGATAGCAGACTGAGCCGAAGACCCAGGCGCGGCGAATGCTGTACTGAGGTCCTAGTTCCCCAAGGAGGCGCAGCACGCTGGCCAGCGCCGTTTGGCGCTCCTTTTCGCGGACGGTACGCCCGCGGGCCAAGGCCTCGTCGAGGAGATAAGTGTCGAAAGACATATTCAACTCCGTTGTCTCCTGCATTCCCTCCTGTCTT
This sequence comes from uncultured Anaerolineales bacterium, assembly GCA_964587335.1. Taxonomy (GTDB): domain Bacteria; phylum Chloroflexota; class Anaerolineae; order UBA3071; family UBA3071; genus UBA3071. The sequence continues at coordinate 2,082 of CAZPMV010000370.1, read as the reverse complement.
CCCTTGCCCTTCTTACCTTGTCATTATACCCTACACTTCGCGCTCTGCCAAAACGCAGACGGTTCGGTAGACTTCCAAGGTGCGGCGTGCGGTTTCGGTCCAGGTGAAATGCCGCGCTCGCTTCAGCCCGAGCTGCCGCAGTTCGGCCCGCAGTTCAGCATCGTCCAGCAGGCGGCTCATCGCGCCGGCGATGGCTTCTACGTTTGTCGGATCGAAGGTCAACGCTGCGTCACCGACGATCTCCGGCAGGCTCGACGTGTTGGAACAAGCCACGGGCACGCCGCAGGCCATCGCCTCCAGCACCGGCAGCCCGAAGCCTTCGTACAGGGAAGCGAAGACGAAAGCCGCCGCACCGCTATACAGCGGTGGCAGGTCCGCCTCGGCCACGTCTCCCAGAAACTGCACCTCCTCTTCCAACCCCATCTCTTCTACCCTCTGCCTTGCCTGCGGATAGCGCGGGTCCTCCCTTCCCCCCAATACCAGCGTGGTATCCTGCTCGCTGCTCCTTGCTCCCTGCTTCCTGATCAACGCCCAAGCTTCGACCAACCGCGCCAGGTTCTTGTGCGGTTTGTTGATGCCCAGATACAGGACGTAACGCGGCGGCAGGTGGTAACGCGCTTGCACGTCAGCGATCGCCGCGGGTTCCGCTGGGCGAAAGCGGCCGTCGGCAGCCAGGGGGATGGCGGTGATGCGCTCGGGGGAGACGCCGTACTCCCGCACGAAGTCCCCCTTGGTGGTCTCGGAGATTGCCAAGCAATGCGCTGCGCTGCGCAGCGCCAGCCGCTTGAGCAATCGGATGAGCGGACGAGCGTGCCTGGAGTAGTAGGCCGGGTAATGGGTGGGGATGACATCGTAGAGGGTAAGGATGGAAGGGAGGGGCAGGCAGTATGGTTTGACATAATACGGAGAGTGGAAGATATTGCATGCAAGATCGGAGATCAGCGATGGCAACCGGAGTTGTTCGACCAGGGAGAAGGTGGGAACGTCCAGGCGAACGAGCTCGACGTTGTGATGTTGGGCCAAAGAGGCGAGGTCGTAGCGGCTGTTGGGCAGGGCAGGGTTATGCAGCACGACGAGGGTATCGTCGGTTGCCAGCGGGGCCAGAGCGCTGATCAGGCTGTAGGTGTAGCGCCCGATGCCGGGAAAATGGTCTTGGATGTAGCGTCCGTCAATGCCGATACGCACAGCCTATCCTGCCTTTCGTGCCAACACAGCCAGGGAGCTGGTCCACAGCGGCAATGCCAAGTGGCTCAACAGGCGGGTCGCCTCGTTGTACGTCTTCATCGTCAGGTACTTGCGCCGCTGCCGGTAGCGTATGGTGTCCAGATGGGTGAACTCCAGGTGGTCGAACTTGCCTGCCCGCGCCAGCAGCGCCCGACTGGTGCTGGCGGAGAAGTGGCAAATGTGCTGCACCGGTGCGTTGTACGGCCCTCGGCCGGGGCGCAGGGCGGCCAGGATACGTCCCTTGGGCACTTGGAAGGCGGCGTTGCCGGTGTGGAAGAACAGGAGGCCGCCTGGCTTAAGCAAGCGCACGGCTTCCGCCAGCAGCGTTTGGGGGTCGCCCACGTGCTCGATCACGTCCCACAGGGTGACCGCATCGAAGGACTGGCCGGGCAAGGCGAGCTTCTCCAGGAAGTCGTCGTACACGACGAAGCCGCGCTGGCGGGCAGCCTCGGCCACGGGGCGGTCGATTTCTACGCCGACGACGTCGAAGCCCTGTTCTCGCGCCACAGTCAAGAAATCGCCATGAGCGCAGCCCACGTCCAGGAGGGTTGGGCTGCCGCCGCTGGCGCTGCGCAGCAACGGGCGCAGGCGACGACAGCCTGCTTCGTAGATGGTGCGATGCAGTTCCATCGCGCCGCGCCAGGCGCCGCCTCCGACCGAGCCAGTGAGCTCTTGCCGGTTCAAGCGCGGGTTGACGTAGACCAGGCCACAGCGCCGACAGCGCACCAGGTTGAAGGTGTAGCGCTGGCCGGCCACCGTTTGCCAGTCGTGGGTCAGCAGCGCCGGCTGATCCGCTCCGCACAGGGCGCAGTTGACGTATTGCCACAGATTGCTGATCGTCTCAGAGTTCACACTGAT
>CAZPMV010000369.1:0-3259 GCA_964587335.1 uncultured Anaerolineales bacterium | reverse complement strand
TCGGTGCGCACGCCGCCGCTCACCAGCAGCACGTCCACCTCCGGCACGTCGTAGGCAGAGACGACCAGTGGCATGTAGACCAGCCTGTAGCGGTCCAGCCATGCTTCGGCGTTGAGGAGCGATACCTCGCAGCCGGCGCACCCTGAAAGCTGCAGCACGGCAAACCGGATCATCTCTTTCTCTGGCATGGCATTCAATCAGTCGGGGTTATTTGAGCTCCGCTTGCAGCTCCTCTATCTGCTCCGGCCGCAGCTTCTCCAGAGTCTGCTTCACCAGCGGGCCGGCTTGCAGTGCCGGCACCTGCTCCTCGTACGTGGACACGCCCTCCACACGATAGAAAACCCCGATGGGAATGCGATCTCCCCACTCGTAGGCCTTCTCCCAGGCGGCGGTCTTGTCCGTCACGTTGTGATCGGTCTCTCCCAACTTGTACACACGTGGCTTGTAGAAATCGTAACCGCTGGCCCGGTTGAAGGTCACGCAGGGCTGGAGCACGTCCACCAGTGCATAGCCTTCATGGTGTAGGGCCTCCCCGATGAGCCAGGCCAGATGGCGCAACTCGCCGGGATAGCCACGGGCGACGAAGGTAGCGCCGGCGGCGATAGCCAGCCCAAGAGGCGGCACCGCTCGGTCAATGGCTCCTTCTGGTGATGTGGGGGTGCGCATGCCGACATCGCTGGTGGGGGAGTACTGCCCCTTGGTCAACCCGTAGACCCGGTTGTTCTGCACGATGTCCACGAAGCCGATGTTGCGGCGGATGGCGTGCATCATGTGGCCCAGGCCCATGCCGTAGCCGTCGCCGTCGCCGTGCACGGTCATGATCTTGATCCCGTGGTTGGCCAGCCTGGCTCCGGTGGCCACCGGCAGGGAGCGTCCGTGAATGGTGTGGAACCCGTTCACCTTCATGTAGTGCGGCAATTTGCTCCCACAGCCAATGCCGGTGAAGATGACGATTTCATGGGGCGCGATGCCCCGCTCTGCCAAGGCCATCTTGATACCGTTCAAAACGCCGTGATTGCCACAACCGGTGCACCAGGTGGGTTCCGCTCCTCCGGCAAAGTCTTTGCGAGTGACCATCGTGTCATACCTCCGTTCGGGCTTGGAGCTTGGAGTTTGGAGTTCTGGGTTTTGGGTTTCGAGTTGGCTCGCAACCCAAAACTACTTGTACTTCGCTCCTTTGATGGGCGATTTCCGCAAGTAGGCGATGAAGCCGCCGATGAGACGCATTGTCTCGTCGCACAGTTTGTAACCCTTGTCGAATTGCTCTGGCGCAATGTACTCTTGGTCAAGGGCAATATACAACTGGGATTGCACTTCGCCGGCTGACGATTTGGCGATGGAGAGAAACTGAACAAACTCGGCCCGTCCACCTCGCTCGAAGCCCTCGGCGATGTTGGACATGACTGAGACGGCGGCTCTACGGATCTGGTTCTTCAGACCGGAATCGCGGGCAAATGGCTTCTGTCTGGTGAGAGCGTAGACGAAGTTCGTCAGCTCTCGCGCCTTCTGCCAGCCCTGAATGTCCTCGTACCGCTCAATAGTAGCCATCGGTCCTCCTGGACAATGGAGTGCAGAGTCTGGAGTTTTTGGTTTCGAGTTGGCTCGTAACTCAGAGCTCGAAACTCACGATGTATTCGGGTGTGAAGGGTCGGCCATCGTACTTCAGGATCGCGCCATCCATCTGGCGTCCGGTCTGGCTCCGAATGAGCGTGCCCAGTTGCGCTGTGGCATTGTTCTCCACCGCGACGAGCCGTCGGGCGGGCTCGAAGGCTTTCATCACCGCCTCCGTTGGGAAGGGCCACAGGTCTGTGAAATGCAGGAAGTTGGCACGGCCTGGCTGCTCGGCGTTTAGCACATCCACGGCCTCCCGCAGCGGCCCGTAGGTGGAGCCCCAACTGACGAAGGTGACCTCCGCGTCCTCAGGGCCGTATCGCGATGGGCCAGACATCTCCTCAGCCATGCCGACCATCTTGCGCTGACGTTTCTGCACCTGAGCATTGCGCACTTCCGGCTCCTCACTGATGGCCCCCGATTCCTCGTGCTCGTTGCCGCTGGCGACGTAGATCGCCTGGGGATGCCCAGGCAGCGCTCGCGGCGAGATGCCCGAATCGGTGACCCGATAGCGCAGGTACTCTTCCTCGAGAGCGTCTAGATCAGCGTCGCTCAGCAGCTTTCCGCGATCAATCTCTGTCGCCTCGAAATCGAAAGCATCAAGCTCCAGCGTTCGAACGGCCACGGCCAGGTAGTGGTCGCTGAGCACCATGGCTGGCGTCTGGTACTTCTCCGCCAGGTTGAAGGCCCGCCAGCCGGCCACGAACAGCTCTTCGTGGGTCGCCGGAGCCAGCAGGAAGCGAGGAAACTCCCCCTGCGAGGCGTGTAGCATGAAGAGCAGGTCGGCTTGCTCTTGGCGGGTGGGCAAACCGGTGCTGGGGCCTGGCCGCTGCGCACTGTAGATGACCAGCGGCGTCTCCGTGATGCCAGCCAGTCCCAGCGCCTCCACCATCAGGGCGAAGCCGCCGCCCGAGGTCGGCACCAGCGCTCGCGCCCCCATGTGGGCCGCCCCGATGGCCATGCAGATGGCTGCGATCTCATCCTCGGTGTGCTTGATCACCACGCTGTAGCGGGCTGCGTGGGCCGCCATCCAATGCAGCACCGGCGAGCCCGGTGTCATGGGGTAGCCGGAGGTGAAGCGGCAGCCTCCCGCCAGTGCGCCCAGGGAGAAGGCCTGCGTGCCGTTGACCACCATCCGCGGCGGTGCACTCTGGTTCGTGCGAAGCTTGAAGGGGAAATCGCTGGCGTGCCTTTGCCCCTCCTTGTAGCCTGCTTCGATGGCTGCCAGATTGGCATCTACCACTGTCTGGCCCTTGCGGGCAAAGTTCTGGCGGAGGACGCTTTCCATGGGGGTGAGGTCCAGGCCCGTCAGCCCGGCGGCGACGCCCAAGGCCACGGTGTTTCGAGCCAGCACGATGCCAGCCTTTTCCTTGGCGATGTCGCTCAGGGGGATCGGCAAGAACTGGATGTCATTCCCTTCCAAGTCTTCCGGCGGCACCTTGAGACTGGAGTCGTAGACGATGGCTCCGCCTTCCACGATCTTGTCCCGGTGGCGGGGGATCGTCTCCTCGGTGAGCGCCAGCAGCAGGTGCACCGGCTCCGTGTGAGAGTAGAGGGGCCGGTCGCTCACGCGGATGGAATACCAGTTGTGCCCCCCGCGCACGCGGGAGTAGTAATCGGGCAAGCCAAACACGTGCAGCCCGCCTCG
>CAZPMV010000368.1:1547-3261 GCA_964587335.1 uncultured Anaerolineales bacterium | reverse complement strand
CAGCATCTCGACGAGGGCGAGGTTGGCGTCAAGGATCTGCCCGGCCGGTGTCGTGCGGTTGAGCCCCGTGGGCACGCCGTCAAAGAGAGTGCGATAGTGTTCTTCGCTCTCCCGCAGCGCCCCCTCTGCCCGCACCCGCTCCTCCTCCAGTTCTATGCTGCGCAGCCCGAAGGCGATGTCGTCGGCGACCTCTTCGAATAAGGATCGCTCTTCCTCGTCGGCAACGAGGTCTGTGGGGACAGAGACCGTCAGCAGGCCGTAGACCTTTCCGCCGTGCTCCAACCGAACGGCCATCCCTCCCTTGCCACCATACCAGCTCGACAGGGGGCAGTCGGTGCAGGTGGATGGCGGGTCCTCGATGCCCAGCGCACCGGCTTGCACCAACGCCTGGCGAGCGCAATAGACCCACTCGCCGTGCTCCAGCCGCTCCACCAGGGGGGTGAAATCCTCGCCCAAACCGGCTTCGGCGGTCGTCACCACCCCTTCGGCTTCGCTCAGGACAGGTTCCCCCGACGCGTCTATCAGGGCGACCCAGGCGCTATAGTAGCCGCGGGTTTCGATGAGGTCGTCGCAAGCGCCTTGCAGCAGCCGGCCGCGGTCCTTTTCCCTCACGATGAGTTGGTTGACTTTGCGGATAGCGCGCAGCACGGCGTTGAGGTGTTCTATCTTTGCCGCCGCCCGCATCCGCTCGGCGATCATCTGGTTGAAGGAGCGCGTCAGGTCGGCCACTTCCCGGCCACCGCCGCGATAGTCTAGCGGTTGTTCGATTGCCCTTTCGCCAAAGGCCCGCAGGGATGCCGCCAGTTTCTCCAGGGGGCGGGCAAAGGAACGGTTCAGAAAGACGCCGAAGCATACAGCCACGAGTGCAACCACAAGGGTAATGCCGACGATCCGGTTTCGAGTGCGCTCGATTTGGGCGTGCAGGTACGTCTCGCTCAAGCCAACGTGAAGGTGAGCCTTCATCCCGTCAATGAGCGGATACCCGACCTGCAGACCCAATCCTTCTTCTGTCGCATATCTCTCCAGGAGCGGAGCCTCAGCGCGGATCAGTTCGTGTTCATCGGGCAGCAAGGCCCTGGGGAAGCCAGCCTCAAAAGAGTGGGCAAAGACCTCTCCATCGAACCCGGTGACGTAGGCGAACTCGACGTCCTCCGTGCGCTGGAGGATCTCCTGCAGTGCCTCGCGAGCGGCGACGACCTCGCCGTGAATCACGATATGGGTGACGTGCTCCGCCAGCGTCTGGGCCACGACCACAGCCCTCTTCTCCAACTCCTGTTCTAGGGTGTCGTGCATGACGTTGCTCACCAGCAGCGCAGTCGCTCCACCACCGACCAGGGAGAAAACAGCAATCAATAGGGTCAATCTGATATGAAGTCTCATAGCTTATCCTCATTTCCCTTCAGCAAAGTAGCCCAGCTTTGCCGCCCACTCCAAAAGCTCCGCATACTCCTCGTCGCTGGCCTCGACGAAGTCGTTGGGCATCTCGGTCCGGTCCCAATGGTAGAGGCCGGACGCGTCACGGCCTTGCGGGTCAAAGTCCAGCAGCGCCTGTCGCACCCTGTCCAGAACCTCGGGCGGCACCTCGCTGTTGGCGACAATGCCGCTGGACGGATAGTATTGAGAAGTGTGGATGATGCGGAGCAACCCGGCCGCCGCCAGTTCCTCGCCCAGCGTGTCCTGCATCCCACCGGCGTCAAAGCGACCCGCGGTCACT
>CAZPMV010000368.1:0-1447 GCA_964587335.1 uncultured Anaerolineales bacterium | reverse complement strand
GCGTGAGCCTGAATACATGAACCCGCCCCCATGGCTGCAAACTGTATCACCCCTGTGCCCAGGTCGTCTACGATCTGGCCATCCTTCGGCGTGAAGCGGAGTTCGAATCGGTAACCGGTCGCCTCTTCCAGGTATTGCAGGAAAGGCAGGTACTGTCTGGCGTCTTCCTGCGGACTGGCGCGCAGGTCGAAGCCGAAACGCAGCACATCTGTATCCGTTTGAACCGGCAATTCATGCAGTTCGGCGTCGTTGACCCTGTCATCCAGGTCAATCTCTATACGATTCTGTCCCGGCAAGCAGCCAGCAAGGAGTATCCCAACCAGGGCGAGAAGGACAATGGCCCAAATGTGTCGTGTTCTGATTCCATGTTTGTCTTTCATCGTAACGTCCCTCTGAAATCCGCGTAATCTGTGGTCAATAAGGGTTAGACTTCAGAACTCCCCCAACTCGTAGATACGCCCAGTTGGGCGCGCAGTGGCGGATGACGTTTTTCAGCTCGGCCATGCGCGCCTCGCGGCCGGCGGCTCGTAGTGAGCCACGATACGAAGTAAAGTAGCGTCGAGGCGGCAGGCGCAGAGAGAATCTAATCGCCTATCGAAATGCGCACGCCGGCGTGCTGGACCTCGTAGGCCAGTTGATTGTTGACGTTGAAATCCTCCGGCGGCAGCGGGTGAGGTTCCAGGCGAGTATCAATGCGGGATGCCAAAATGAGCAGCGCAACCTGGGACTCGAAGCGGTCTTTGGTAAAATCTGGCGAAATCACCAGCAAGTCAATGTCGCTCCACTCATTGGCTTCGCCGGATGCGTGAGAGCCGAAAAGGTAAATCGCTTGAACGTCGTACTGGCTCTGTACTTCCGTTACGAAACGCCGAATGTTTTTCTCTATATCAAGAGCGAGTGTAACCATGCAAAAGTCTCCTTTACCACTCTCATTTGTCCGTGCGCATATTCAGGGGTGCATTTAGCGCGAAACGCACGCTTTTCGCCAGGATAACGGGCCTCTATGTTGAAAGTTGTGATTGTGGCCAATATCTTTGTTCGAGCATTGTCTAGTTCAACCTCGGTCAGTTCGGCAAGCCGCAACAGGTTATGCTTGTATGGCGGATGCTGCCTGCGCCGAACAACGTAGAGAGCTTTCAACATCTTTTCAACCGCCAGATGTCCAAAGAAAAGCGCGTAGGAATAATCTCTCTTTTCAACCAAATGGTCGGCAACCTGAAGCGATTCTGTTGCTTCAACAAGCCAATAGTCTCGAATCCGTTCAACGTCAAAGCCAGATGAATCATTCATTCCCAAACTCCTTGAGCAGGAATAGCTCACAAGCACTTCTATATTCTGTCATCCAGTCTCATGTTTGGCAGACCAGCTCATGTGGGTGCGTTTCATTCCCCGTTACTCATCCCTCGTTCCTCCTCCCCCGCCTCACCCTCTGTCGCGCTCTCCAGGC
>CAZPMV010000367.1:0-3264 GCA_964587335.1 uncultured Anaerolineales bacterium | reverse complement strand
CCGTCTTCTTCCGTATCGGGGTCGTGACGACCCTCGCTGTGCTTCTGCTGATCCAAGTTGCCACCGTCGTTCCTGCAACGCCTCTGGCCTACGGCGGGGATTCCCTTGTATATCATGTATACTATTTCCCGCTCGTTGTCACCACCGCGCCGGACCAACGCGCCGGCGATGAGGAGTTGGTCTTCTTGCAGAGCAATGGCCGTATCATTGTAACCGACCCCCACGTTCCCAGCGGCTCCCAGGCGGTGAGTTGGCAATCGCCCAGCACCGGGTGGAATGGGGTGATCTTGGGTGACTTCAACGGTGACGGTGATCAGGAGATCCTGGCCTTCAAGGGAGGGCACGCCGAACTCTTCGACCCTGTTGTGCAGTCGGGGCAGGTGGTGGTGTATGGTGAGTGGAACATCGCGTCGCCCTATGAGTGGTACAACATGGCCGCTGGCGACATTGACGCCGATGGCCACGACGAGATCGTGCTCTTGCGCAGCGACGACGCTCCGGGCCAGATCAAATCCCGCCTCCTGGTGTTCGATGGCAACAGTGCGGGGACGAGCTGGGCCCGGATCCAGAACCTGAGACACGGCGCCAGGTGGGATGATATGGCGATGGGGGACGTCAATGCAGACGGACGCGAAGACATCGGCCTGATTCGCGATGAGGACAAACTGCTGCTGATCCTAAACCCGGCCAATTGGTCCAGGCTGCACGAGGCCAGCTACAACTTCCCCTGGCTTGACCTGGAGCTGATCAACACACACAGTGGCAGTGCTGCGGACAAGACGGAGATCGTGCTCTCCCGCCGCGAGGTGGAGGCCGCTCTCCCCTCCGTTCTGGTCTTCCGCTGGAGCTGGGGAACCAGCATCTCGGACGTCTGGCAGGGCCACTTCTTCCCCTACTTCACCGACATCGAAGGCGCAGACCTCAATGGCGATGGCGACGAGGAGATCATCATGTACCGCGATCGCAGCGATGTAGAGATCACCCTGGCCTCTCGCAACATCACAGGGACAGGTATGCGTGCTTTCGAGCCCGCCGGTGCCAACAGCCCCGGCGGAGGTTGGCTTAACGTCAAGGCAGGGGATCTGGAGGGCGATGGCCGGGACGAAGTGATCCTGGTGCGCAGCAGCAAGTACCGCGTCTACGACAGGCCAGAGACAAGCGATCACTTCTACGAAGTGGCCGGCTCCTTCAGGAGATCGTTCGCCGTGGGAGACCTGGACGGCTGAGGCAGGCAGAAAGGGCAGAGAAGGGAGATTGGGTTATGCATCTAGAAGGCAGAGTAGTCCTCATCACCGGCGGAGCGGCCGGAATCGGTCAGGCTACCGCCCTTCGCTTCGCCGAGGAGGGAGCAAAGGTCGTCATCTGTGATGTCAGCGAGGAAGCGGGCCAACGCACGGTTGACCAACTAGGGCCCGACGCCGCCTTTTGCCGGGTGGACGTTGCCGACCGCCGAGCAGTGCAGGAGTGGGTGGACGATGTGTTTGCTCGCTACGGCCGCATCGACGTGCTGGTCAACAATGCCGGCGTCTTGCGGGACAACATGCTGGTCAAGGTCAAGCACGGCGAACTGGTCAAACAGATGCCCGAGGAGGAGTTCGATCTGGTTGTGGCGGTCAATCTCAAGGGCGTGTTTAACTGCACCCAGGCCGTTGCTCCCTACATGATCAGGCAAGGCAGCGGCGTGATCCTCAACGCTACCTCAGTCGTTGGGCTTGACGGCAACTTTGGTCAGACAAACTATGTGGCAACCAAGGCCGGCGTGATTGGCATGACCAAAGTGTGGGCCCGCGAGCTAGGCCGCTACAATATCCGCGTCAACACCGTTGCCCCGGGCTTCATTCTAACGGACATGCTCCGCCAGATGCCGGAGACCGTCCTGCAACAGATGATAGCACGTGTGCCGCTGGGCCGAATAGGACAGCCTGGCGACGTGGCCCGTGCCTACCTCTTCCTGGCATCGGACGAGGCATCATTCATCTCTGGTGCTGTCTTGCGGGTAGATGGTGGCGTCGTCGTTGGGACGTAAGAGTAGTGACACCATCCGGTCCACCACTCTCACCTCAGCCCCGTCTCCAGCCGGGCGATCACCATGCGCTGGATCTCGCTGGTCCCCTCGTAGATCTCCGTCACCTTGGCGTCGCGGAAGTAGCGCTCAACGGGCAGTTCCTTACTGTAGCCCATCCCGCCGTGGATCTGGATCGCCTGGGTGGTCACCCACATGGCCGTCTCTGAGGCGTACAGTTTGGCGATTGAGGATTCCAGGGTGAAGCGACGCCCCGTCTTCTTCCACGCCTCTTTGGCCAGCGCCGCCTGGTAGATCAGCAGCCGACTGGCCTCGATGCGGCACTTCATGTCGGCCAGCTTCTGCTGGATCATCTGGAAGTGGCCGATCTTCTGACCAAAGGCTTGACGGTCTCGCGCATACTGCACGGAGGCCTCGTAAGCTGCCTCAGCAATACCCAGCGCCTGGGCAGCAATGCCGATGCGGCCCGCGTCCAGCACAGCCAGGGATATCTTGAAGCCCTCACCTTCCTGCCCCAGACGAGCCTCTACGGGGCATTTGTAGTCCTCGAAGTGGATCTCGCAGGTGGCGGAGGCGCGGATGCCCAGCTTGGGTTCAGTCTTGCCCAGTTCAAAGCCCGGCTCCTCTGTGTTTGTAATGAAGGCACTGACGCCCCGATGGCGGGGCTTGGCCTCGGGATCGGTCTGGGCGAAGACAACGATATACTTCGCCACGGGGCCACTGGTGATCCAGGACTTGGTGCCGTTGATGATATAGTGGGAGCCATCGGGTGAGAGAGATGCAGTCACCCGCATGTTCCCGGCGTCGGATCCGGACTGGGGCTCGGTGAGAGCGTAGGCTCCGATGGCCTCTCCGCTGGCGACCGGTTGGAGGTACTTTTGCTTCTGCTCTTCGGTGCCATAGCGCAGGATGCCGTAGCAGTATAGAGAGTTGCAGACGGACATGATGACAGCATGAGACGCATCTGCTTTGGAGATCTCCTCCAGGGCCAGTACGTAGGCTATGGTATCCATTCCCACACCGCCGTACTCCTCAGGCACCTCAATGCCCATGAAGCCCTGTTCCCCCATCCTCATGATAGTCTCATGCGGGAACTCGCCAGTCTCGTCATGGTGGGCCGCGATGGGAGAGATCTCGTTTTGGGCGAAGTCTCGCGCCATGTCGCGGATCATCCGCTGTTCGTCGCTGAGCTGCAGGTCCATGCCAAACCTCCTCGTTTGAGATGATGCTGCCATGTGATT
>CAZPMV010000366.1:2079-3280 GCA_964587335.1 uncultured Anaerolineales bacterium | reverse complement strand
CGATGCGCGTCAAGCCGGAAGGCCTCATGATCCTGCCGCTGGCAGGCGGGTTCTATGCGATGCTGCGGGCGGTAGAAGCGGACAAGCGGCGGTCGTCGCTGTGGTGGTGGTCGACAGGGCTCGCTCTTGGGTTCGCCACTGCCCTCAAGCCGGTGGGTGCGCTCTTTCTGATCGGGGCGTGGCTCGTTCTCCTAGCGGTGGCTCTTGGAAGCCCTCGTAGGAAGCTGGCCACGGCGGCCCGACACACGCTCTGGCTCGGCGGCGGCGCTCTACTGGCGCAGCTCATCTATCTGATCCCGACGGCGGCGCAGGGGACGCTGCGGGACTTCTGGAAGGCGGTGGTGCTCTACAACCTCGGCCCCTACGGCGCTCTGGGCCTGTCGCGCACTCGCTTCCTGGTCGTCTCCGTGCTTGTTGCCAAGGAGACCTTCGGCTTGTGGCTACTGGCCGCGGCGGGGTTCCTTTGGATGCTGCTGTGCGACCGCCGGTTGGGGAACTGGCTTCTCGTCGGTTGGGGAGTGTTGTCCGGTGCTGTCCTGGTGCTCCAGGACAGGTTCTTCTCCTACCAATACCTGCCGCTGTTGCCGCCGCTTTGCCTGCTGGCTGCTTATGGCGTCGTGCGACTGTGGCGGCTGGGGGGGCGCTGGCGCGTGCGGCCAGCGACGTGGGTTCTGCGGTCGCTGCTGGCGCTGTTGCTCCTGGCGAACGTGGCTCAGTTCGCCCGCACCAATGCACCGTACTACAGCCGCTTCCTTCGCGTCGTCAGCGGGCGCATGGATGCCGACACGTTTTCCGCTGCATTCAATACGTATCCCCGGCACTATTCCTTTCCAGCCGATCGGGCGGTGGCGGATTGGGTAGGGGAACGCACAAGGCCGGATGAGCCGCTAGGTACGTTGGGGGGCTACGGAGCCACGCCGGTCTACCTGGCGGGGCGGCCGCCCGCATCTCGTTATGTTTTCACCTATCACCTCTTTCACAAGCGGGTGGCTGACCATCCGATGATCCAGTCCATGCGGGCGGAGCTCCTGGCCGACCTGCAAGCCAGCCAGCCGCCTTACATCCTCCTGTTCCGCCCGTTGGAGGAGTTTGAACACTTTGGCCTGTTGTACGAATGGGTTACGGGCAACTATGATCTTGAGCAGGAGTTCGAGCACGGTCGTAGCTTGTACTGTCGAAAGACTGTCAGCCGATGAAGCCG
>CAZPMV010000366.1:0-1979 GCA_964587335.1 uncultured Anaerolineales bacterium | reverse complement strand
GATACAAGTGGCATGATTCATCCACAAGCACTGATCAAGATGTTTGGCTACAACATTGAGCTTATCAACAAGCAGACATCTGGCATGACACATGAAGAAAGCTTGCTGCAGTTACCTTTCGATGCGAATTGCCTGAACTGGGTGTTAGGCCACATCATCTCTTCGCGAGCTTTTGCCTTGCGACATGTGGGAGAACAGCCGGTATGGACAGACATGCAGCGAGCGCGCTACCGACATGGTTCTACTCCGATTCTCTGCGATGGGGAAGGCGTAATCAAGTTGAATAGACTGATCGCAGATCTGAATCTCTCTCAAGAACTCCTGATCTGCGGTTTGAACCGCATGAGCTACGAGGATATGTGTCGTCCGTCAGGATACAGGGATAACACGGTTGGCGACAGCTTGGCCTACTTTCATTTTCATGAAGCACATCACGTTGGTCAGATTCTCTATCTGGCGCAGTTTGCTGGTAAGAAGGGCGTTTGGATTTCGTGAACTTGTGCAAACTGACCTGTTAGACAAAGGCATTGGAACTGATGACCATTCTACTTGTTAATCCGCCCAGCGCTCCGGGAACCACGGCCAATCGGGAAGGGGCTGGCGGCCAGGGCGTGGAAACGCCGGGTGCTGGCGGCTTCGTCTATCCGCCGCAGACGCTGGCCTATGTCGCCGCCAGCTTGCGCCAGGCGGGACATGATGTGGCAGCCTTGGACGCAGTGGCTGAGGAGTGGACCATAGAGGAGGCGTTGGCGCGCCTGCTCGGCCCAGCGTCTGGTGTGTTACCCTTGGAGTCGGAAGAAGCCCTCCCTCCCCTTGTCTCCCCCTCTCATCCTTCCCTCAGCGCCGTCGGCGTGGTGGTTTCCGTCGCCACGCTGGGAGCCGACCTGGATTTCGTCAATGGTCTGGCGCAGGCCAGGCCTGAGATGCCTATCTTTCTCTTCGGCCACGCTGTGGGGGACGCCTGGTGGTGGGCGCTGGAGGGTTCGGCGGCGCGGATAGCCGTGCTGGGTGAACCGGAGTTCAGCGCACCGGCGGTGGTGGAGGCGCTCGCTTCGGGCCAACTCGAAGCGCTAGCGACGCTCGATGGCGTTGCCTATCGTGACAACGGCGAGGTCGTCCGCCGGCCGAGAGCGTCGCAGGCTGGCGATCTCGACGCACTCCCTTACCCTGCCTGGGATGTGTTGCCAGTGGACCGCTACCCCTTCCTGACTTTGTCTGGCAGCCGCGGCTGTGACCACGCCTGTGCCTATTGCCCCTACGTGGCCGCGCAGGGGCCATTCCGTTCCCGTTCGCCAGGGTTGGTGGCCGCCGAGGCTCGCTGGCTGCAGCGCACCTTTGGCAAGACGCGCCTTATCTTCCGTGACCTTGCCTTCGCCGCCGACAGGGAGCGCACGGTCGAACTGTGCAAGGCGCTGCGGAAGGCCAGGGTGCGCGTGCCCTGGGAGTGCGAGTCGCGGCCCGAAGACTTCGACTCCGACCTGCTCTACCGGATGCGCCGCGCCGGCTGCCAGACGGTGAAGCTGGGGCTGGAGACGGTGGACGACATGTTGTTGTGGGGGCTGAACCGTTTGCTGCCAGGCTGGACGGCATCCCGCTATCGGGCGCACGTGGCCGAGTTGGTGGCCACCAGCCGTCGGTTGGGCCTAAACTGCCGGGTTTTCGTCATGACGGGATTGCCGGGGGAGACGCAGGCGGCGCTGGAGGCGACGTTGGCCTTCCTGCAGGCGATTCGGCCTCCGGCGGTCAGCGTCAAACGCTATCGGCCTTATCCAGGCACGCAGTTGGGCGAGGAGGCAGGAGTCGTGGTTGGCTACCCGCTACTGTCGGAGGCCGAGATGGTGCGAATTGAGGAAACCATGCGCTCCACGGCCGACCCGCTGCCCCCGCCGCGCCGCTCGTTGCTGCGGCGGGTGTTGAGGCGGTAGATGGTCAGCGGAACAGCGGAACGAATCAGCCGATGTAGCCGATGCAGCCGAAAG
>CAZPMV010000365.1:0-3308 GCA_964587335.1 uncultured Anaerolineales bacterium | reverse complement strand
TGGCCAGGGGCTTGTCGATCAGGTCGGGCAAGATGGCGGCCAGCGCCAACAGGCGGTAGTCGAGGTCCTGCCAGCGACGGCCCAGCGGCGAACGCTGCAGCGCATTCGCCGCGGCCCAGGTGAATTCCACGTGTGCAGAGGGTAGCATGTCTGCCTTTCTGAGAAGTAGGGGCAATTCCTTGCGGTTGCCCCCACTGGGTTTTGCACCCAATCATCTGATGCCAGCAGCGGTAAGGGCAAGCCTTACCCCTACTTCAGGCCTTCGCCAGGCTGGAGTAGAGGTCCACGATCCTGTCGCCAGTGCTCTGCCAGCCGTAGCACTGGGCCACCCGCTGCGCCTGCCGGCCCAGCCGCTCCCGCAGCTCGGGGTCCTGGATCAGGCGGATGATCTCCTGGGCCAGCGCCTCGGGATTCCGTTCGGGGACGTGCAGGCCGGTGACGCCGTGCAGCACGGTGTAGGTCAGCCCACCGACGCGGGAGGCGACGACCGGCGTGCCGCAGGCCATCGCCTCCAGCGCCACCATGCCGAAGGACTCGTAGTGGGAGGGCATCACCACCACATCGGCGGCGGAGTAGTAGTCGGGCAGGGCATCCTGGGCACGAGCGCCGAGGAAGGTCACCAGGCCCTACTGGAAAGGAGCCGTGGTGGACGGCACCTCAACACTGCTTTCATCGAACGCTTGAATGGCACCTTCCGTTCTCGCTTGGCTCCCTTGGCGCGCCGCACCCGTAGCCCTGGTGCGCACAGCCGCTGCACTGAACTCAGCCATGTATCTGATCGGTTGCGTCTACAACTTCTGTGCCGACCACAAGAGCCTGCGGTTGCCCGGTGTCATAGGCGGAAGACGGAAATGGCTGCCGCGCACACCCGCCATGGCTGCTGGAATCACCGATCATCGCTGGAGTGTGAAAGAACTGCTTTCATATCAAGTGCCACTACCGCCCTGGACGATACCTAGCCAACGCGGACGCCCCTCGAAAGCTATGCAGGCTCTTCAGGCTAGGTGGTGCACATGACCACGATTAGCTGTGGAGCTAGCTGGGCGGACGAAAATGAAACAAAATCAGCTCAATTCGCTCAATCCGCTGACAATCTTGGGCTTCTTCAGAGGCGTCATGGATATGCTCTATTGGAAGCCACCGGAATGACCAGCCTGCGGTTTCAGGGCCAGATGTCCCGGCTCTGCTCTCAGCGTCTCGCACTGGCTGCAAGAGGCGACAAAAAGGGGACAGATTCGACAATACCAGGCATTACGCCAAGGCACTCAGTTGCCTGAAGAGCCGTTCTGCCTCCTGCCACAGAACCAGGTGTCCACCGCGGTCATAGGTCGTCAGATCGGCGTCCACGGGCAGACCCTGAAGCAGAGCCAGGCGCTGTTGCTCCAGCCAGATGATCAGGGCCCGGTAGCGGGCGTGCAGGCTGGCATAGTAGCCGAGCGCGACACGCACCTCGCTGCGACGGGCTCGGGCCAGCCATAGCTCCTCGAACTCTTCTCGCAGAGGCTCCAGTTCAGCGTCGAGTACCTTGAGGGAGTGCACGTAGCCGGTGATCCGGGCGGCGTCCAGGCTGGCATCGCGCAATGCCTGACGAATCCCTTGCGAGAGCGTAACCTTGCGGGCGGCGTAGGCGATGAGTCGTGCGGTCAGGGACATCTCTCGCAGCGTGAGCTCCTGGGGGTGGCCCGGCGCCACGGCATCGAAGGTAGTAGCGGCTTCCTCAGCCAGGGCACGCATCTCCGTCAGCGTCTGGGGTGGAAGGCCGTCGATGGTCTCGCCGGTCAGTGGCTCGTCGAAGAGGGCCAGGACGGTATGGGAGCGATTGGGCCGCGGCAGGCCGGGCAGAGTGTTGGTGCGGGCCAGTTGGTGGACAGCAGCCAGGATGCGTTCATGCTGGGGGCCAAAGAAGAGCGGGCCGAAGGCTTCCTCGAACTCCTCGTCACTCGTTGTCCCCCCGCTCCAACCCTGGGCCGCGCCGAAGAGGTACCCATACCAACTCAGACCCAGCGGTTGGTAGTGCCCGAAGTCGCCCCAATCGGTGTTAAGCATCCCCAGGGCGCCTGCGGCCACGCCATCGCGCACCAGGTTGCGGATGTTCACGTTCGCATTGTACAGGCGCGGGAACAGGGTGTTCCACGACGACGTGCCCGGGCAGATCCAGAAGGTGCGTCCCGAGGCGCCGAAGGTGCGCACGGTGGGATACTCGTCGGCGGCCTCGTAGCACCAGTCCAAAAGAGTGACGTCCTCCGGCAGCTCGCTGATCAGCTCGGGATGGTGCAGCAGGATGTCGCCCCAAACCTGGATACGCCGTCCGTAGCGGGCAGCCAGCTCGCGCACGCGCAGGATGTGATTGAGGTACACCCGGCCGATCCCCATTGCACCGGCCCCGGCCTCGGCCTCGGCCTGGGCTTTGCTGGCCCCCATGCCCAAGTCGTAGGTCTCGTCACAGCCTACGTTGAACGTAGTGGAAGCGAACGAAGGCAGCATGTCGGCGTACAATTCGCTGAGGAGGGTGTAGCTCTCCTCGAAAGCTGGACTGAGCGTCCAGAGCAGGCCTGTCTCGGCCAGGTGCTGGTATTCTGGCAAGGCCAGCGTGTTGCGGAAATGGCCAAAGGATTGCAGATTGGGCATCAGCTCGACGTGACGGTGGCGGCAATGTTCGTCCAAAGCCAGGATGTCGTCGCTGCTGAGCGAACCGCAGCCTGCGCCGATCTGCGGATGGCGGGCGAACTGAAAGGTGTGCTCGGTGTACAGTTGCAGCACGTTGAGCTTGTAGGAACTGAGGACCTCGACCAACTCCTTCAGGGTCGCCAGGGTGGGCACCTTGCCCCGCGAGACGTCAAGCATCAACCCGCGATAGACCAGCCCCGGCCAGTCGTGGATAGCGAGCGCGGGCAGATGAGTGCCGTGTAGGCGCACCACTTGGCGCAGGGTCTGGACAGCATAGAAGAGCCCGGTGGGATTGGCTGCGCAGAGGGTGATGGCCTCTGGCGTAATGGTCAAACCATAAGACTGGTCGGCCATGACCTGGGGTGCGGCGGTCTCCGCCGGCTTGACGCCGAATGTCTCAGCTTGCTTCTGGCCGCAGACGAATAGGACGACGTTGTTTCCCCTGTGTGGTCTGAACTGCTTCATGACCCTCAAGTCCACGCCGGCAGCTCGCCCTATCTCCTCTCTGAGCTGCCGGACGGCGAAGAGCACGTCATCGCCCGCCGCGGCCGGCAGAACGAGAAGCGTATCACCGTTCAGCTCGAATGTGCCAGCCTGAATGGCAAGCTCTTTCGGTTGCGGGAGCAGGCATAGCTTTGCTT
>CAZPMV010000364.1:0-3320 GCA_964587335.1 uncultured Anaerolineales bacterium | reverse complement strand
TGGAATGACTATCTTGCTTGGGATTCAACGCTCTTGGATTCCTTGTGATCTTGCGTCTGCATCACCTCCTCATTCTCGGAACCCCTCTTGGGGAGGCCATTCCTTGGCCCCCGTGTCAGTAGTCTTTTTCTTCGACTGCCAGCCCGTAGAGATCATGAATCATCGCCGTCACCAGTTGCTCATGTTCGAGGGTCTTCTGGAAAACATCCGGGGGCGACTGGAATTCTCCCGGCGGTTGGTCAATGGCCTGGAGACCTTTTTCCCTAATGGCCCAAAGAAAGAGCGCTCAAACGCCAAGCTACTCTCTCTCTTGACATTGGGGACAGATGCCGAAGAAATCTAGCCGGTGACTTTTGATGCGGTAGCCCGTCTTTCGGGCCACCTCCTGGGCTAGCCCGCTCAGGGTGGCAATCTCTAGATCCACGATGTTTCCACATTCAATGCAGATCAGATGCGGGTGAGGATACGGCTTGTTGCCGTCATAGCGATTGCTGTCGTCGCTGAAGCCGAGCTCCAATACCTCTCCCATCTGCTTGAGTAACGTCACCGTCTTGTAGATGGTGGCCAGGCTGGTCATGGGAAAGTCCACCTTCACGCTCTCATGAATCTGCTCCACGCTAGGGTGTCCCTCGCCCGCGGCCAGAATCTTGAGCACGGCCATCCGTTGCGGGGTGAGACGGTGACCCCGTTCTCTCAATGTGACAACCAGTTCGTCCAGTCGAGCCTGAGGATCGGCCACAGGACTTTCTCCTCGCAGCGCATATTCTTCACTGATCGTAGCTCTTTGACGGGAGAGCGAGTCTTCATTCCTTGCTACGAGTAGTTCTCTATTGACAATTATACCACGATAAGCATTTCTTGTCAAATCGTAAGTGAGCGATGATGAAGTGGAGGAACACGTCCACATCCTCACGGCTTTTGCTGTGGGCACCCCAGTGTGCGTGCCAGCGGAAGATATGGTATAATAAGGCTAAGGCGTTTTCCAGCCACGCTCGCCACGCCACCGCCGGATGTGGCCACTCGGTGGGAGCAGGTAACACATTGCAGGGGAAGTGAACCACGCAGATCACGCACTCTGAAGAGGGCTGGCTTTTCGCCATCGACGTGCCCGGTCTGGTCTGCACCGTCGAGCTGTGAAAGATCGGGGTGCAACGCACCCAAGAGATGCACTGCACTTTGCGGAGACACAGGAGGTTGGAATGAAAATCGCCATCACCGGCAAAGGGGGCGTGGGCAAAACGACGTTGGCCAGCCTCTTGGCTCAACTCTATGCCCAACGAGAGCGGCAGGTGCTGGTCATCGACGCCGATCCAGCAGGCAACCTGGCGACAGCGCTGGGCTTTCCCCCGGATCTGGAGGAAAGCATCGCGCCTATCGCCGAGATGGAGGATCTGATCTACGAGCGCACCGGCGCGAAGCCAGGGCAAGGTGGAGGCTGGTTCCGGCTCAACCCGCGAGTGGATGACATCCCCGAGCGCTTCAGCGCCGAACATCGCGGCGTGCGACTGCTGCAACTGGGCACGGTCAAAAAGGGCGGCGGTGGTTGCATGTGTCCCGAGAGCACTCTCCTGCGGGCACTGGTCACCCATCTCCTGCTGGGCCGGCGGGACGTCGTCATTCTGGACATGGAAGCGGGGATCGAGCACTTGGGCCGCGGCACAGCTCGCGCGGTGGATGCCCTCGTCATCGTCGTCGAGCCGGGGAAGCGCAGCCTGGATACTGCCCGCATGATCCGTGATCTAGCCCGTGAGATCAACGTGCCCCGGTTGTACCTGGTGGGCAACAAGGTGCGCCAGGACAGCGACCGCCAGTTCATCGAAGCGCACAGCCCCGACTTGCCTGTCCTCGGCTTTCTCTCCCAGTCGCCCGAGGCCATCGAAGCTGACCTGCGCGGGGAGGCCGCCTTCGACCTCGCCCCAGCTCTGGTCGAGGAAGCAAGGGGCATCCTGGCCAAGCTGGAACAGGCGGTGCTGTAGCATGTGGCTCAGCCCCTTCTTCACCAACGCGTTGTTGCAGGACATCATTGCCCTGCTCATCAGTTTCGTCATCGTCGCCACCTGGCTGCTCCTGAATGACGTCATCGCCCAGCGACGCTGGCTGCCGCAGGTACTGACTCGCAAGCTTGTTCACATCGGCACAGGCCCCATTTTCCTGATCGCCTGGAACTTCTTCAGCAACGCGTGGCATGCCCGCTGGCTGGCGGCGCTGGTACCGGCGGCAGTGCTCGTCCAGTTCCTGCTCGTCGTTTCCGGCCGCGTGGCGCGCCAGGATCTGGTGGCCTCCATGACCCGCACGGGCGACCCGAGGGAGTTGCTGCGCGGCCCCTTCGCTTACGGATTGGTCTTCATCGTCTGCACGTTGGTCTTCTGGAGGCACTCTCCCGTGGGCATCGTCTGCCTGATGCTGCTCTGCGGGGGTGATGGCCTGGCGGACGTTTTCGGACGGCGGTTCGGGCGGCACAGGCTGCCGTTCCAGACCCACAAGACCTGGGCTGGCAGCGCGGCTTTCTTCCTTGCTGGCTTCGCCTTCTCCCTGATCTACCTGTCCCTGTTCAATGCCTGGGGACACTTCCAGCTTGACCTGGTCCGCTCGCTGGGGCCGCTGGCCCTTCTGTGTTTGGCGGGAACTGTGGTCGAAGGCTACTCGGCCACCAATGTGGACAACATCACTGTACCTGCCGCTGTGGCTGCCCTCGCCTGGCTGCTCATTCACGTGCTCGGCTGGTGGCCAGCCTCCTTCTTGTAGCGGCCGCTTGGGTCAGGAGAGATTTGACACATTGTCGGACTCGTGGTATCATTGATGTGGTGTCACTGGCATATGAAGGACACGGCAGTTCGTCCGAGGTGATCGCATACGCAGATTTGCCGCCGTAGCATGGATGTCGGGCCCGGCGGCCTTCTTTTTTGCCATGGTATCCTCGACTACAGGGCAAAGCGTGTCCAAAGATACACCTTTTCAGTAAGGAGGATAGAACCGATGGAACAGAGTACGGGGATTGTGAAATGGTTCAGCCGGGTGAGGGGATACGGCTTCATCCAGCCCGACGATGGGTCTGAGGACGTCTTCGTCCACTTCTCGGTGATTGAGGGAGATGGTTATCGCAATCTCTACGAGGACGAGCGGGTCCGTTTCCAAGTAGAGGACACACCCAAAGGCCCCCAGGCCGTAGCGGTGTCAAGGATCGAGGAGGCCGAGGAAGAGGAAGCCACCTCGCCAGCAGATGCTGCGCCTGCCGAGGCCGAGGAAGAGGAAGCCACCTCGCCAGCAGATGCTGCGCCTGCCGAGGCCGAGGAAGAGGAAGCCACCTCGCCAGCAGATGC
>CAZPMV010000363.1:0-3324 GCA_964587335.1 uncultured Anaerolineales bacterium | reverse complement strand
CTCGCATTGTGTGCGTTTGTCTCATCCACCCATAGGCTCTTCCACCAGATCTATCGTCACTGTGAGTTGCTGGTCTCCCCGCCAGATGGCCAACTCGACCGTTTGCCCCACGCGCCTCTCCAGCTCCAGGTAAGCGAACAGGTCTTCCCATGTGCGCAGCGGCTGGCCGTCAATGGCGGTGATGATATCGCCGCCGACGTACACGCGGCGATTGCTCAGGATGACTTCCTCAGTCGCTCCCTGCAGTCCGGCCCTGACAGCCGGGCTGTCCCGGTAGAGTTGAGCAACCAACAGCCCCCGTTCCACTGGCAGCTCCAGTGCTTCGGCCAGCGTGGGCGTGATGCTGTAGCCTAGCGCCCCCAGCCAGGGATGCTGGTAGCGGCCATGGGCGATCAGTTCCGGCACCACCCGCTTCGCCGTATCCACGGGGATGGTCAGGCCAACGCCCGCCGAGGTGCCCGTGGGTGAGAAGATGGCCGAGTTGATGCCAATGAGCCGCCCTTGGGAATCGAGCAGCGGCCCGCCGGAGTTGCCGCGATTGATCGCCGCGTCGGTCTGGATGACACGGCGCAGCACACGACCATCCTCTACCTCCAGCGTGCGGTTCAGCGCGCTGATCACCCCTGTGGTCAGTGTGCGCTCGAACTGTCCAAAGGGATTGCCGATGGCCATCGTCGTCTGGCCCACCTGCAGGTCTGCGGAGCTTCCCAGCGGTATGGGCTTCGCCCCCTCCGGCAGAGTGTCCACTAGCAGCACCGCCAGGTCGTTGGGTGGGTCTACACCAACGATCTCGGCGGTCATCACCACATCTTCGCCGAAACTTACTTCGACCGTTTGGGCGTCCTCGACCACGTGGTAGTTGGTGATGATGTGCCCATCGGAGTCCCAGACGAAGCCGGAACCGCTTCCCTCTTCCGGATAGACACCCCAGAAGAAGCTCTGCCGAAGGATCTTGGTGGTGATGTTGACCACTCCAGGGCTGGCTTGCTGGTAGACGGCAATCACCCGCTGCTCACCCACGTCGATGGATGCCAGCACTTCCGGCAGCCCCGGTGTCGGCGTGGCCGTGACCACGATCACCACCGGCGTGAGTGTCGGCGCGGGCGTCGATGTAGCCATCCACTGGCTGAGCATCTCGGGCATGCACGCCGTGAGCATCAGAGCTAACAGGAAGATGGAAAGCGGGTAGCAGACACAGACAATGAAAGACGGACCGCTTACCCCCTTCCGGCTTTCTCTTCTCCTGTCCATTCTACCCTTTCCGTTTTCCATGATTGCTCAGCGTTACGGGCGGACGCCGAGCTTCACGGGGATGACTGACTCCTGGCCATCGCGCAGCACGACCAGATCTACCACGTCTCCTGCTGAGGCGTTGCGGAACAGGTATACCAGCAAGTCGTCGAAGTCCTGCACAGGCCGATCACCGATAGCGATGATGAGATCGCCGCCAGCATAGAGCGGTTCAGCTCCCTCTGCGCCGGGCAAGGATTCCTCTGTCTCTCGAGTGCCTTCCCGCATCCCTGCTTTGTCCGATGGCCCGCCGGGTGCGACGGCGGTGACATACGCCCCCCGCTGCTGCGGATCGAGCCCCAGTGCTTCCCATAGGGCTGGTGAGTAGTGCAGCCCGGTGATGCCCAGGTAGGGATGATCGTAGTGCCCCTCTTCGATCAGCGCGGGCACGACCCTGCGAGCGATGTTCACAGGGATAGCGAAGCCGATGCCTGCGTTGGCCCTGATGAAGGGGGAGCCTGTCTGAATCTGGGCATTGACGCCGATGACCCGCCCTTGTGCATCGAGCAGCGGCCCGCCAGAGTTGCCGGGATTGATAGCCGCGTCGGTTTGAAGGGCTTCAGGGATGAAGTAGTGGGTCAGTGCGGGGATGCTGCGCCCCTTGGCGCTGATTATGCCCTGAGTCAATGTGCCCTGCAAGGCAAAGGGATTGCCGATGGCAATAGCCCGATCGCCTACTTCTACCTCGTCCACATCGCCCAACTCCACCGGGCGCAGTTCGTGCGAATCGGCGTCAACTTTGAGCACGGCCAAGTCGCTGTCCGGGTCCTCGCCGATCACCTCTGCAGGAAGGCTCACGCCGTCGGCGAAGGTCACAAGTACTTCACGCGCCTCCTGTACCACGTGAGCATTGGTGACGATGTGACCTTCGGTATCCCACACGAAGCCAGAACCTTGCCCCCGCTCAGTTGCGATGTTGGTCACCGAGGGGTTGACCCTCTTGTAGACGGCATTCAGTATCTCTGTCTCCACATCGGCGCCGGGTTCGATGACGATGTCCCCCGCGGGCGGAGGGGGCTCGATCGGAGATGATGTCTCGGCGGTCGGTGTGGCAACTACTTCCACCACCCTGGTCACCAGACGCTCGATCTCCTGCACCTCCGGCGGTTGCAGGTTCGCTGCCAGAGGACAGATGCCGCATGCCATGATCATCAAGCTCACTGCCAACAGAACCGGCAGGATCACCATTCGTCGTTTGCGTTTGCCCTTGTCCAAAGAGCACCTCCTATTGGTGGATTTCAGTACGGGCCTCTAGTCTCGCCGTCGACCAAAACCGGTGAGTAGAAAGACGTAGTAAAGCAGTGTGCCCAGCGTCTGGGCCAGCGCCGCCACGTAGGTCAAGGCCGCTGCATCAAGCACACTCTTGACTTCTTTCATCTCTGTCCCATCAGCCAACTGATACGTCTTGAGCAACTGCAAGCCTCGGCGGCTGGCGTCAAACTCCACGGGCAGCGTGATGAGGGCGAACACGGCCCCGGCAGCGAAGGCTAGCACGCCCAGCCAGGCCAGCCCTGTCATGTTCAACAGCATGCCGATTATGAAGAGGACAGGTCCTACCCAGGCGCTCACCCTCACGGCTGGCACCAGGCTGCTGCGCAGCTTGAGCGGCGCGTATCCTTGAGCATCCTGCTGGGCATGGCCGATCTCGTGAGCCACAATGGCCAGCGAGGCCACTGACGGCGTGCCGGCCACGGCCTGCGACAGCCGCAGAGTCTTGCTGCGCGGGTCGTAGTGGTCCGTTAACTGGCCACGCACGCCCTCGATTTGCACGTGGCCCAGGCCCGTCGCCGGCAGCAGCGTCTGTGCCGCTTGCAGGCCCGATATCCCTCGCAGGTTCGCCTTGCGCGTGTATTTGTTGTACGCTGAGCGCACTCTCATCTGGGCGTAGAAGGCCAGCAGCAGGGCCGGTAGGACGAAGATCAGATACATTGGGTCGAAGTAGAACATCTTGTGTCTCACACCTCCTGGTTTCCAATCATTGGTGGTAACTACTCAGGCCACCCCACAGAAGTACAAGGGATGAAGGGGTTGCCA
>CAZPMV010000362.1:0-3330 GCA_964587335.1 uncultured Anaerolineales bacterium | reverse complement strand
CTTCCAAGGAACTCCTCCCAAAGTTGGAAAGGACAACGATGGCTGCACAGGCTCTCTACCGCAAATGGCGTCCACAAACCTACGAAGAGATCAGCGGCCAGGAGCACGTGACCCGCACGCTGCGCAACGCGCTGAGCGAAGGTCGTATTGCTCACGCCTATCTCTTCGCCGGCCCGCGAGGCACGGGCAAAACGAGCATGGCCCGCATTCTGGCCAAGGCGGTCAACTGTCTGAGCAATGGAGACAGCCGTCCCTGCAATCAGTGCGCCATGTGCCGGGCCGTCAACGAAAGCAGGCTTCTCGATCTGATCGAGATTGATGCTGCCTCCAACCGCGGCATTGACGAGGTGCGCGACCTGCGGGAAAGAGTCGTCTTCGTGCCCAGCGAGGCTCGCTACAAAGTGTACATCCTCGATGAAGCACACATGCTCACCGAGCCTGCCTTCAATGCCTTGCTCAAGACACTGGAAGAGCCACCAGCCCACGTAATCTTCGTGCTCGTCACTACTGAAGCGCACAAGATACCGCTGACCATACGCTCTCGCTGCCAGCGCTTCGATTTTCGCCGCATTCCGAAAGCGAAGATCATTGCCCGGCTGGAGAGCATTGTGCAGGAGGAAGGCCTGGACGCCGAGTCTGCAGCATTGGACGCAATTGCGGTCAGTGCCACGGGCAGCATGAGGGATGCCATCAGCCTGCTGGACCAACTGCGCTCGTACGGACACGAAACAATCACGCTGGCCCAGGTACAGGCTGTGCTGGGCAGCGTGGGCGATCAGGCTGTGCAAGAGCTCGTGGGGCATTTGGCGTCCGGCGATGTCCCCGCTGGCCTGGCGCTGATCAACCGCCTGCTCGCCCAGGGTGTGGAGATCAAGCAGTTGCTGCGCCAGGTGCTGGAGTACCTGCGACAATTGCTGCTCATCAAGGTGGGGGCGGGCACCGTCTCCCCTGACGTGCCCTCAGAGGCCTTGGCCGCCATGACTCTTCAAACTGACAGCTTCCGGAAAGAGGAACTGCTGCGGGCCGTACGTCGGTTCAACCAGGCCGCCCAAGAACTCAGGGGGGGGACTCAGTCTCAGTTGCCCATGGAGTTGGCCTTCATTGAGGCAGCTCCAGTTGCCCAGAGCCCCACTGCTGACAGACCAGAGCGAGGCATCACGAAAAGCGCGCGCCCAGTGCCAGTGACTTCTCCCCCCAAGCGCAGGCCAGCGCAGCCGCAGGCCACACCTGTGCCGGCGCAGCGCAGACCTGAAGCATCACCTGCGCCATCGGCCACCCTGGCAGAACTGCAAGGGCGATGGAAGGAAGTTCTGGCTGAGGTGCGCCAGCGGAGCTTCAAGGCCGAAGCTGCGCTGCGCTCGTCGTGCCAGCCTGTTGCGGTCGAGAAAGGGTTGGTGACTATCGCTTTTCGTCATGAGTTCCACAAAGACATGATCGAAGACTCCGAACACCGACCATCGGTGGAACAGGCAATCGGCAATGCGTTGGGTCAGCCACACAAATTGCGCTGCGTGTTGATGTCTGACCTGCCATCTCAGAGTGCCATGCGACCTGTCCAGAAGCGGTCAGCAACCACTGAGAAGCAGCATGCTTCGGGGGAATCAGCGCCGCTGGCTCAGGTTGCCGGAGAGGCCGAACAACCAGCACAGGAGATACCAGACCCCGTAGTGCGAGAAGCGGTCTCAAGCTATGGAGCGAAGATACTCAGCGTAACGACCCGGAGGTGAATTCATGGCTAAAGGGAAACGACGTGCTCGAGGCGCTATCCGTGCTCCCAAGATTGGCGGCATGGCTCAGCAGATCCAGAAACTGCAAGAGGAAATGTTGAGGACGCAAGAAGCACTGGATGGCGAGACAGTAGAGGTGTCCGTGGGAGGAGGTGCAGTTACGGTGGTCATGACGGGGCATCAGAAGCTGCAATCGATCACCATTGCCGCCGAAGTTGTTGACCCCGATGACGTGGAGATGCTGCAGGACCTGATCCTGGCGGCCGTGAACGAAGCTGTGGAGCAATCTCAAGGCCTGGCAGCTGACCGCATGAGCAGCCTTACAGGCGGTCTGAACATACCTGGGCTACTGTAGGAGGGCCATATGTCGCCATTGGCTGGACCGGTGGAACGGCTGATCAACGAACTGTCCCGGCTGCCAGGGATTGGCCCCAAGACCGCCTCGCGTTTGACGTTCTACCTCCTCCGGCAGCCGCGAGAGCGGGCGCAGGCGTTGGCGCTGGCTGAGGCCCTGCAGGATTTGCAGGAAAAAGTGGTCTTCTGCGATCGCTGTTTCAACATCGCTGAGAGCAGCCCATGTGCTGTTTGCCGTGATGAAGGGCGGGATCAGTCCATCATTTGCGTTGTTGAGGAACCGCTGGACGTGCATGCCATCGAGCGCACAAGAGAATACGGCGGGCTTTATCACGTGCTACACGGGGCGATTTCGCCGGTGGAGGGCATTGGCCCGGACGATCTGAAGATCGCCGAACTCCTGGCTCGGGTGAAGGGCGAGGCCGTGCGGGAGGTGCTGCTGGCCACCAATCCCAACCTCGAGGGAGAGGCCACAGCCATGTACCTTGCCCGGTTGCTGAAACCTCTGTCCGTGAGGGTGACATGCCTGGCGCGGGGGTTGCCTGTGGGGGGGGACCTGGAGTATGCTGATAGCGTCACCTTGGCCCGTGCCTTGGAAGGGCGCAGCGAGATTTGACAGCAGACGAGATATGTGATAGTGTGAGCACACTGCTGGGATACAGCGAATCCTAGAGTATCGCGATTTCGGGAATCGCCATTTGACAATCCTGCAGCTTTCTGCTACAATAGAGGAGAAGTGAGGCAAGGTTGCCTGTTGAGAGCGATGTGCTGGATTTGACAAGTCTGCCAGCCTGTGCTAGAATAGCAACTTGCGAGTGGGACCTTAACAACTGAAGAGTGATAGGAAGGCATGACGAGCTTTGGGTCCTAACATGTCAAACAATCTATGGAGAGTTTGATCCTAGCTCAGGATGAACGCTAGCGGCGTGCCTAACACATGCAAGTCGAACGGACCGATTCGCGATTCTTCGGATGAGCGGAGAGGTTAGTGGCGAACGGGTGAGTAACACGTAGGTGACCTGCCCCGAAGTGGGGGATAATCCTTCGAAAGGGGGACTAATCCCGCATGTGCTCCGTGAGGTTAGAGAACCACGGAGTAAAGCTTTGGCGCTTTGGGAGGGGCCTGCGGCCGATTAGCTAGTTGGTGGGGTAATGGCTCACCAAGGCGATGATCGGTAGCTGGTCTGAGAGGACGATCAGCCACACTGGCACTGAGACACGGGCCAGACTCCTACGGGAGGCAGCAGTG
>CAZPMV010000361.1:2803-3353 GCA_964587335.1 uncultured Anaerolineales bacterium | reverse complement strand
GTGCCCGTCGGTGTACGCGTCAAAGTAGACGTGGCCGTCCGAGTAGGCGTTCTCGTCGGTGTGTACGTCGGAGTGAAGCTTGGCGTCCGAGTAGGTGTGCGGGTCGGGGTGCAGGTCGAAGTGGATGTGGCCGTGCAGGTAGGCGTCCGTGTCGGTGTGTTCGTCGGGGTCGGTGTCGCGAACTCTGGAGAGGCACCAAGCCAAGGAGCGTAGTCCACAAAGTCACTCACACTATCCCCTTGGCCGGATGGGTTGTAGAGTTGAGTAGGATCACCAGGCTCGTCGGAGGGATCCAGTGGACCGCTCGAATGCCCCCACCAGTTGTGTTCGGCAGAAACGACAAGGGTCGTGTCGCCATTGTAGAAACCATAGCCGTCATTTCCATAGATGGCATTCTGAGTGACATACGGAAGCGAGCCCGACCAGGTGCAGATGCCATGACTGTTGCGAGTGATGGTGTTGGCCCGGATGGTGGGCGAGGCACTCACGAGCCGCACGGCACCATAATGCCTATCGTAGTTGTCCCAGTACTCCTCGCCTCCGTACTGAA
>CAZPMV010000361.1:0-2703 GCA_964587335.1 uncultured Anaerolineales bacterium | reverse complement strand
AGTTGTGCGCATCTACGCTACTGTCTGTGAACTCAATCCAGCCCCAGTCGTCGGGTGCCGGACTGCTCGCATAGCCATCACCATTCGTGTCTCCACCAAGACTATCGTCCTTCAATGATGTGAAGACGACGGGGCTGCTCGCGGTTCCTCGCGCATCCAACACGCCGCTCACAATGAGACGCGTGTGTGTCCTACCCTTCACTATCACGCCCGGCGAAATCGTCAATGATGCCCCCTCGGCCACTGTAACATCATCGTTCAGCACATACGGATAGTCGGTGCTCGTCCAGGTCCCCTGTGCGTAGATGCTACCCCAATAGACCCCAACGCCGTTTGTCCCATTGCCACTGAAAGTGTTGCCCACTACTGCAGGAAAGGAGCCTGTGTCAATGCCGATAGCATAGGTGCTGTTGTGCGAAATGCTGCAGTGAGAGATGGTAGGCGAGGCACTGATGAGCCGAACGGCACCATAATGCCTATCGTAGTTGTCCCAGTACTCCTCGCCTCCGTACTGAATGATGCAGTGCTCCAGGAAGTTGTGCGCATCTACGCTACTGTCTGTGAACTCAATCCAGCCCCAGTCGTCGGGGGAAGGGCTGGTCGTATACCCATCACCGTTGGTATCCCCGCCGTGCGCGTCGTCTGTGAATGACGTGAAGACTATGGGGTGGCTAGGAACGCCGCGTGCGTCTAGGGCGCCATCGACTATGATGCGGCTATCATCCTTGCCCTTGACAATGGTGCCGGCGCCAATGGTGAGGACTACCCCTTGTAGCACCCTAACATCGGCATCGAGAACATACAGATTGCCGGAACTCCAGGTTGTGTCTGAGGCAATGTCTCCAGACACATGGATAGTTACGGCCTCCACCGGGAGCGCGCGGCCCGCCAGCGCCAGGAGGGCTAGGAGCAGGATCAGCATAGCGCGCAGTTGATTCTTGAAGGGGAGTCGGGTGTTCATCTGCTTTCGCTCCTGTCGCATCTCAATACATCACATCCACCGCCCATGCAACCGCCCGTCCTCTTGACCGATTGCGTCGCCTGTTCAGGTCCTCGCGCTCCGCCTTCTCCCAGTCCGCTGTCGTCGACAGCCAGTGGCCCCTGGGCGCTGAACGGGCCAGGAAGAAGACGCAGACAGTGATCTTCAGTAGGAACGGGACAGTTCGCAGTAGTCGACGCGCGATATAGTGTGCCATCTTCCACCCGCACGACGGTTCTATCTGTATCCAACACCTGGAGACAGCTGCCTGCTCGACTTTGGCCATTCTTCAGTGAGTAGGAATTGGGGCAGCACGGACAAACTGCGTAGAATATTGGTGACCAGACCGATATTCACGGAGGATGTCCATGCCAACCCCAACACAGACCATTATACAGCTTCTTTCCGTTTTTGGCATAGCGTTCACAGCACCAACATTTAGGAATGCCTTGGTACTGTTGTATGGAGCCATCCTAGCGCCAGGTCGTCGCACCGTCACAGCAGCATTGCGGGTCATGGGATTGGCGGATGACCCTCGGTTTGAGAAGTACCACCGGGTGCTCAATCGTGCCCGCTGGAATCCGCTGTTGTTGAGCAAGCTGTTGCTTGGATTGATCATCACCCTCTGTGTACCGCCAGGGTTCCCGCTCATTGTAGCCATTGATGAGACCCTGGAACGACGCTGGGGCCGCAAGATCAAGATCAAGGGCATCTTCAGGGATCCGATCCGCTCGACCAAGAAGAAGGTTATCCACAGCCCGGGCATTCGCTGGCTATGTATGTCCATCGTTGTGCCTGTACCCTGGGGACGTCGCTGCTGGGCTCTACCCTTCTTAACGGTACCCTTGCTTTCACCAAAGACAAGCGCCAAACAGGGGATGCGTCATCGCACAAGTGTCTATCGGGCCGGACAACTCATTAGACTTGTTGCACAACAAAACAGGTAAGCGTTCAGGGGGGTATCCACAGTATGTTGATTTTCGCGACCTATCTAACCCCTGACTGTCTTATCGTCACATAGAGCGATATGTCGATTGCTTGTCTCCCCTACATTACGAGGGAGGGCTTTGGCTCAGTTGTGCCCTGATGTGATACCAAGACAGTCAGGGGGTGCACCCAAGGCACTGTACTGATTGTAGATCGAACTCAAATCCAGTTGAGCCACGACTCTGACCACAAAACGGGCCAAATGGTCAAATGGCAAGACATCTCGAAGACTGACTTGGAGATCGAGGATTTCTTCGTAATCGACGGTTGTGAATTTTCTAGCCATGCTCAGAGTTTACATCAAGTGTCAGAGAGATGCAAAACTTCTCCGACAGCCTGCTAGATGATTTCAATGTCTTGAGTGGGTTACCATACTGGGAGTGGTGCAGCTGGCCGCCCGAAAGACAGGGCTGGGGTTGGCAAAGCCCATCGTGGCGCTCTCCTACCTTGCGCTCTGGATGCATCTGCAGAGCTTCTTCTTCTCAATTGAGTGAGAAGGCCTCCCCGTCGTGACTACCTCAAGACTTGGAAGAGCACTGTCGCTAGCACTAAGCGCAGCTCTCGCAGCAATCGTGGCACTGATACTCACGGAGTTGACACAGCAGCTGGCTCTCTAGGAGAGTTTTCGCACTTTGGTGCCCACCTTGCCTCGCGTCGCATGCAGGTACCGCCCGTCGTTACTCCACCCGTCACCGGCAGCAACAAGGGCGGAGTGCTGAGGTCCGTCTCGTAGCGGG
>CAZPMV010000360.1:0-3366 GCA_964587335.1 uncultured Anaerolineales bacterium | reverse complement strand
GGCGTCTTGTGGCGGCAAAAAACGGGCACAAGGCCCTATGCTACACCTTAACTTAGTGACATTGACTGTAGAGCGATCTGTGGTGATGTCCGCGACTTCGAGACGCACATCCCAGGGATCGTGATCTTTCTCCCCCGGTGTCTACCCACTCTCGGAGCCCCTAGGAGCCATGAACCATCGCCGGCTGGCCCACGTCTATCCGCCTACCCTCCTCGGCCGAGCGGTAGGCGGCATAGATGACCTCGACCACCTGTCGTCCCAGGTGAGCATCCGCCATCGGGTCGCGGTCGAAAGCCACGGCCTCAACGAAGTCCCTGATCTCCTGTGGATAGCCCAGCAGCCGCTCTTCATCCACGCTGGGATAGCTCCAGCCGGCCTTGGTGCTGATCTTCTCCATGATGTACTCGTCAGCAAAGACCTGTTCAGTGGGGGCATAGGCCATGACCATGCTGCTGTGGGTCATATCGCAATCAATGCGAGCGTTGGAGAGCAGCACCTGCAGGGTATCCTCCATCCCACCCAAGGCGATGTCCGAGGCTTGGATGATCGCCCTAGAGCCGTCGGTGAAGGTCATGATGATGGTGCACCAGTTCTCCACATCCTGCCAGTCAGCAACCAGCCATTTCTCAGCTTCTGCCTGGAACGAGACCATCTTGCTGAGGTCGGCCGCCTCCGCAGTCACCGAGGCCACGGCAATGGGCTTGCCGTCACGGCGCAGCCCTTCCTGCTTTTTGAAGTAGATGGCGCAGCCAATCGGATGCGGAGCCAGGCGAATGAGCGAGCCGCCGCCGGCCCGCTTCCAGGTCTTGGCGTAGGTGGCATGCGAGCCACTATGGCACTCCTGGCCACGGATCTCCAGAATGGTCCCCCCGCTGGCCTCGGCCAGGCGCAGTGCCTTCTGAACAGCAGGACAATACAGCCAGTTCTCGGCATACATCAGCTTCACGCCAGCCTCCACTGCCGCGGCGATCATCCTGTCCGAGCTGGCCAGGGCCTCCCTCAGCATCAGTTGCTTCGAGGTCGCGCCCACCGGATCGGCCGCATCCGGTCCGCCGAAGTAGCCCGTCAGCGGCTTCTCGCAGACGATGTGTTTGCCCGCTCGAGCCGCCTCAATGGTGAAAGGCTCGTGCAGATGGTTGGGCACTGACAGGTCCACGAGGTTGATGTCATCTCGCTCGAGGATGCGGCGATAGTCCTCGTAGACGTCGGCCACGCCATAGCGGCGGCCGAGCTCCTCGGCCTGCGCCTGGGGCACGGCGGCCACGGCAGCGATATCCACGTCCAGATCGGTAATGCGACGATAGGCGCGGGCGTGGATGCTGCCCACGAAGCCCGCTCCAATCAGGCCAACTCGGATCTTCTCTGGCATAACGTACCTGTTCCTTTCTATTCTATGATGGCAGTCTCCACCTGCGTCAGCCCATACAACTCGTATACCAGCGCGTCCGACGCCCTGCTCAAGCCTTTCAGCCTGCGAGGATGAGCACATCAAGCATTGCTCCTAACCAAGCTAGAGACTCTCTAAATGGCTTTTAGGACGATCTTACTCCTAACCCATTCAACGAATTCCTCGTAAGAGTAATCTCCCTCAGATCCAGCAATTCGGAGAGCGACCTCCTCTATCTCGTCATCCATAGCATCTAGCCAATAATCGTTCAACCTGAGCATGGCCTCCAAGGCAGACATTCCGGTCCGCTTGTTGCCATCCCAGAAAACGTGACCTCTGATGATGATCCAGGCTAGCCAAGCTGCTTTCTCTGCCAGGGATGGATAACGGATAACACCAAAGAGTGGGTACCGAATTGCTTCAAGCACCCACTCCAGACTACCTTGATTCAGCAGATTCTCGGGCTCAAAGAACTCCCCGCCAGTGCTTCCAAGATGACGACGATTGAGCCCGAGGATATTCTCGCGAGTCGGAAACCTCAAAGATCAGCTAACCTCTTCCACAGTTCTGCACGGTCGCGCAGGATCTCCTCTACCACCTCATCCCATGTGTTGTCTTGTGCTGGCTGGATGGCGATGTCTCCACCATTGAGACTTACATAGCCGCTTGTGGTGCGTTCCTCCTCTGCCTGCACAATCAGTGGCCAGCGAGTTGTGGTTTGTGACGAGGGTCCGGGACGGATATCTTCTCTGAACAATGCCAGTTCCTGCAACATCTCACCCTCCTTTATCTACCTCCCAAGACTTTCGCGAGATCCATCTGAACTCTCTTTGGGTGACAACTGCAATCTCTATCTCTCCCCCACAGAGTTCTGGTCCAACCACAAATCGGTATCGCCCCACCGCCACGTTGAGCAAGTAACGGGCATAATCAATAGCGTCCTGCAGAGGCATCACAGCGAATGGAACCTGATATTGTAGTGGAGCCAACGCTTCACGTACATCATTCTTAGGAATACCAAATCTCTCCGAAACGATCTCAATGACAGCGTCATCCCGTCCCCAATGCAATCGAACAATGGGTTCTGTCGTTCCAAACCAGCTAGCACCAAAATCTGGCTTGCCGTCACGTTCAGGGCGCTGATCATGTACCACTTCATCAAGTGGCAAGACAAAGCGCCAGATTTCTGGAAAGAACGCCCCTTGCGAGTACCCGGCTACTACTAAGCCCAATCCAGGGCGTCGTTCCTTAGGTAGATCTTTGAATTCTTCATCATAAACTTTGGTGAAATGCTCGCGCAGTCCCTCCGCACATGCATGTACTCTGAAACTGTCTTCATCATGCCTAGCTCCGTACTGCCCTTGAGATTGCCAACCCTTAGCATACTCCCACTCGCGCACAAGGCTCTCTACTGTGCGTAGCCCGACAAAGGCCTGACCCCATGTGAATAGACCAATCGGGAAGTCTCCGATCTGCAAGAGTTTCTTGGCATTGAGGAAGGTCTTGAGAACGCCTTCTTGGACACCACCAGGACCTTCGACTCGCCCGCGCAGAGTCGCTGCACTATCAGCGCCGAGGACCAGTCCTTCACTGACCTTGACTACAATACCAACACTCATAGATTATCTCCTCCTGATGTTATCAAATATAGCACAATCTAGCGTCAAAGTCAACATTCACCAGACCTCTCCAAAGGGCAACCGCATTCTGTTTTGAGCTTCCCACAACCGTAGGATTCAGGAACGGTTTCTTGCGCATGGCTCACCACAAACTGGACATTCTTGCGCCTTTATCCCCACCTCGTGGGCAATCCTATCGAGAATGCGAGCCCTATCCCCTGTATCAATACCGCTTCTCCACGATGGCAGTCTCCTCCTCCGTCAGTCCATACAATTCATACACCAGCGCGTCAATCTGCCGGTCGGTGGCCTCGATCTGCCGCTGGTAGAGTTCCTTGTCGGCGGGAATGGTGGCGGCGG
>CAZPMV010000359.1:0-3376 GCA_964587335.1 uncultured Anaerolineales bacterium | reverse complement strand
TGGAAGACGTGCGGGGAAACACAGCCGACGGGGTGCACGCTGCTTCCGCCGGCGGCGTGTGGCAGGCGGTGGTCTTCGGCTTCGGCGGCGTCCGTTTGACCGACGACGGGCCGATAGCCACCCCACACCTGCCGCCCAACTGGACCCGCCTGCGATTCCGCCTCCAGCACCGGGGCCAGTGGCACGATTTCGACCTGAAACCCGAATCCCCTATACCCAATATCCAGTATCCTCTGGACATCCGCGGCGTCATTTTCGACCTGGACGGCGTGCTGACGGATACGTCCGAATTCCACTACCTGGGCTGGCAGCGTTTGGCCGAC
Organism: uncultured Anaerolineales bacterium; assembly: GCA_964587335.1. GTDB lineage: Bacteria > Chloroflexota > Anaerolineae > UBA3071 > UBA3071 > UBA3071. The sequence continues at coordinate 3,053 of CAZPMV010000359.1, read as the reverse complement.
GAGGAGTCCATCCCCTTCGACCGGCAGGCCAACGAGGCCCTGCGCGGCGTGTCACGCCGGGATTCGCTGCTGCTTTTGCTCGGCGACCGGCCGGCGACTGAAGATCATATCCAGGAGATGATGGCCCGCAAGAACCGCTACTACCAGGAATTCATCGAGAGCGTGACGCCGGCCAACTTGCTGCCGGGAGCACTGGAGTTGCTGGATGAGCTGCGAGCAGCGGGGATCAAGGCAGCCATTGGCTCGGCCAGTAAGAACGCACGGACGGTGATTGAGAGATTGGGTATGGGAGATCGGGTGGATGCGATCTCGGATGGTGATAGTGTGGGGCGGCAGAAACCAGCGCCCGACCTGTTTTTGCACGCGGCGAGTCAACTGGGGCTTGCCCCAGAGCAGTGTGTGGTAGTCGAAGACGCTGCTTCGGGTGTAGAAGCGACCCTGGCGGCCGGCATGTGGGCCGTGGGGCTCGGACCGGTCGAGCGGGTGGGCGCTGCTCACGTGGTGCTCCCCAGCCTGGAGGGCGTGCACTGGGCCGATCTGCAGGCTCGCCTGGCTCAGGCCCAGGCCAATGAAACAGAATCAGCATAATCCGCTCAATCCGTTGACGGTTTGCGTTTTTCCAGACGAGTCGCTATACGCAACACTGAAGGAACTATGGAATGAAACTCTGGCTGACTTGCCTGCTTCTCCTGTCGTTAGTCGCCGCCTGCGCTGCGCCCGCCGTCGAGCCTACACCGGCGGCGACAGCAACACCTACAGCCGCGGTCAAAGCGGCGGCGCCGACGCCCACCACCCAAGCCAAGACGGTCACGCCGGTCAGCACAGCTACGCCGCAAGCTATGGCCGGCCCGTTCTGGTGGAACGACGCCGTCTTCTACGAGATCTTCGTGCGCAGCTTCTACGACAGCGACGGCGACGGCATCGGCGATCTAAACGGCCTCATCGAGAAACTGGACTACCTGAACGACGGCGATCCGACCACAACCGATGATCTGGGCATCACCGGCTTATGGCTGATGCCCATCGCCCAGTCGCCCAGTTACCACGGCTACGATGTGAGCGATTATTTCACCGTGAACGAGGAGTACGGCAGCAACGAGGACTTTCTTCGGTTGATGGAGGCGGCCCACAGAAGAGGCGTCCGGGTGATCATTGACCTGGTGCTCAACCACACCAGTTGGCAGCATCCCTGGTTCGTGAGCGCCCGCAGCGACGTGGACAGCCCCTACCGGGACTTCTACATCTGGTTGGATGAGTATCCCAGTTACAGGAGTCCGTGGGGCGGTCAGGCCTGGTATCGCAGCGGCGACAGCTTCTACTACGGCATCTTCTGGGAAGGCATGCCGGACCTCAACTACAACAACCCGGCCGTCACCGCCGAGATGGAAAAGGTGATCCGTTTCTGGCTGGAGGACATGGGCGTCGATGGCTTCCGGCTGGACGCCATCAAGCATCTCATCGAAGATGGCCGCATCCAGGAGAACACGCCCGCAACCCACGAGTGGCTACGGGGCTTCTATAGAATGTACAAGGATGCCAATCCTGAGGCGATGGCCGTGGGCGAGGTGTGGAGTTCGACGGTCGAAGTTATCGAGTACATCGGCGATCAGGTTGACCTGGCCTTCGAGTTTGACACGGCCCAGGCCATGCTGAAAAGTGCCAGGTTCGAGGACCGGAACCACATTCTGCGCGCCCATCGCCTGTCAACCGAACGCTATCCGCCCAACCAGTTCGCCACCTTCCTCACCAACCACGACCAGGAGCGGGCGATGAGCGAGCTCCGCGAGAACGTGGACCGGGCCAAGACGGCGGCCTCGCTGCTGCTCACCGGCCCCGGCGTGCCTTTCCTCTACTACGGCGAGGAGATCGGCCACGTCGGCGGCAAACCGGACGAGAACATCCGCACGCCCATGCAGTGGTCCGATGCAGACAACGCTGGTTTTAGCACGGCGACGATAGCCTGGCGAGCGCCCCAGCCTAGCTACCGCGACGTAAACGTCGCCGCTCAGACCGATGATCCCAACTCGCTGCTCGGCCACTACCGGCGGCTGATCCAGACGCGCAACGCCCACGCGGCCTTGCGCACCAGCGACTGGCGGGAGGTGAAAGCCGAAGACAAGCGAATTTACGCCTTCCTGCGCCACAGCGACGATGAGACGCTACTCGTGTTGATCAATCTGAGCGATGAGCCCATCAGCGACTACAGCCTCAGCCTGGGCCATGGTCCACTGAGCGAGGGCAGCGCCAACGAGGTTTTCGACGGCGCGTCCGTCAGCGCCCCGACGGTCAACGCCAACGGCGGTTTCGACGGCTACGCACCGCTGGCCGAACTGGAGGCATATGGTACGTATATCGTCCAGCTCAGATGAAAACCCAAACGCCTGGCAGGCTGGAGCCGCCAGGCGATAAAGGAGAGCCAAAAGCCAAGGAGTTGAAGCAGTTGACAACAACCTTCGCTTGTGATAACATTGGAGTTGACGATATCATCCTGGACATGGCCAGGCCCACTCCTATCAGGAGATTGTGTTACGTGAAGGAATCGGAGGGCAACAAATGGTTGTGAAAGAAATGACGCTCAGGTTGACTCTACCACCGTCCTGGCCAAAGTCGTGGACGACTATCTTGGTAAGTCCAGAGATTCCGCACGCGCCTAAAAAGCGGAAATAACTTTAGGAGGAGGAAAAACATGGCAGACGTGAAGGAAACAGTAGGCTTTTTGAACAGGGTACCGCTGTTTCGAAGCCTGAAGAAGCGCCAACTCGAACGGTTGGGCGGGAAATTCGTGCCGCGCGAATACACCGCCGGCCAGGCCATCGTGACCCAGGACAAGGGGGGCGAGGGGTTCTTCATCATCGTATCAGGAAAGGCCGAGGCCATCCGCGAGCGGGCGGACGGCGCCAAGGTCGTGGTCAACGCCTTTGGTCCCACCGACTTCTTTGGCGAGCTGATCCTGCTGGATGACGGTCTGCGCACGGCGTCGGTCGTGGCCACCGAAGCCACGCAATGCCTGGCCCTCACCCGCTGGGACTTTCGCGCGGTGCTGAAAGAAGACG
>CAZPMV010000358.1:0-3379 GCA_964587335.1 uncultured Anaerolineales bacterium | reverse complement strand
CTCAGCATTCGATGTCCAACACGGCTGGCATTGTATCATCGCCGACTGAAAGCGGCAAGTTGCTGGTTGACATCTCAGGCCATAGAGGGTAAAATGGAGCAACTTTCCCTTGATTCACTAGGACGCGGATGAACACGGATGAACGAAGAAGCATGAACACAGACAATGCCCCGTCAAGCAGCGCCGTCCGGCAGCTCAAGCGCATCCTCATCGTCTGCACAGGCAACATCTGCCGCTCGCCGATGGCGACCGGGCTGCTGCGCCAACGGCTGGCCGAGGATGGGCTGGATGGCGACGTGATGGTGTATTCGGTCGGCACATGGGGACTGGATGGCGAGCCAGCTAGCGGGCACGCTGTGCACGTCATGGCCGAGCGAGGGGTGGACATCAGCGATCACCGGGCCCGCACGTTGCAGCGGTATGACGTCGAGTCCGCCGACCTGATCCTGACGATGGAAGAACGTCACCGCCGCTCGATATTCTACGCTCAACCGGGGATGCTACGAAAGGTATTCTTGTTCAGCGAGATGGCGGGAGAGCACTGCGACGTTGAAGACCCTTACGGCCTCTCCATCGAGGAGTATCGCCGCTGCGCCGACGAGTTGGAGCGCCTTTTCTCTCAGGGCTATGACCAGATGCTGCAACGGCTAGACGTCCCGGCGGCATAGCTATCTGGCCCGTGGACAGCCCGTTTGTCAACCTCTGCCAGCGATGGTACAATGGCACTGTGTGAAGCCTACGGAGGCACTGGTTGAGCTTCACAGGGTTCAGGTTGCCCCTCCCTGCGTTTTTCATGACTCTTGCTTCCCTCATGCTGCTTGACAAGCGCAATCATAATCTGCTTTCTGAATGGAGATATCACAATGCCCAAGAATCGAAAGACCATGGCCATCCTCACCGGTGGCGGGGACGTGCCGGGGCTCAATCCCTGCATGAGACAACTCGTCTATCGCGGCATCGACGCCGGCTATCGCGTGCTTGGCTTCCGCCGCGGCTGGGCAGGCCCGCTGTTCTACAATCCCAACGATGACAGGCCCCAGGAAAACCAAGTCGTCGAACTGACAAAAATGAAGGTGCGTACCATTGACCGCACGGGCGGCACGTTCCTGCACACCTCGCGCACCAACCCAAGCCTCGTGTCTCGCCAGAATGTGCCCGGATTCCTGCGTTCGGAGATAGAATCACAGCCGGAGGAGGCGGAGCGCTTGGATTTTACGCCCCACGTGCTGCGCGTGCTGGAGCACCTGGGCGTGGACGTACTCATCCCCATCGGAGGTGACGACACGCTGAGCTACGCAGCGCGCATACACGGCGAAGGCTTCCCCGTCATGGCCATTCCCAAGACGATGGACAACGATGTCTACGGCACCGACTACTGCATCGGCTTCTCCACCGCCGTGACCCGCAGTGTGAGCTTCATCCACGCCCTGCGCACCTCGGCTGGTTCGCACGAGCGCATCGCTGTGATCGAGCTCTTTGGCCGTAACTCCGGAGAAACCTCGCTCGTCGCTGCTTACCTCGCCGGCGTGGAACGAGCCATCATCTCCGAGGTGCCCTTCGATCCCAAGAAGCTGGCCCCCCTGCTGATGAAAGACAAACGCGAAAACCCCAGCAACTACGTCATGATGACCATCAGCGAGGGAGCAAAGTTGATCGGCGCTGAGGCTGTTGAAGACGGCAAGCCCGACGCCTACGGTCACAAGAGGCTGGGCGGTATCGGGCAGGTCACCGCTGAGATGCTGAGAGAACTCACCGGCGAGAACACGCTCTATCAGCGACTGAGCTACCTGATGCGCTGCGGTGAGCCCGACTCCCTGGACCTGATGGTGGCCATTAACTATGCAAACATGGCCATGGACCTGATCAAACGAGGCTCCAGGGGACGCATGGTGGCGCTGCGTGCCGGTGTCTATACCCACGTACCTATCAGCAGGAAACTGGAAGGCACCAAACGCGTGGACGTAGATGAGCTGTACGACACGGAAGAGTATCGTCCCAAGATAGTCCACACCTTGGGCAAACCAATGTTCCTGACCTGAGACCTGAAACCCAGAACGTGTATCGAAACCTTGCCGAATTCCTGGAAGAAGGCGAAACCGTCGCTCTGGCCACCGTGATCCGCGCCCGGGGTTCCGTGCCGCGGGAAGTGGGGGCCAAGATGATCATCCATCCCGAAGGTCGCCACGCGGGCACGGTCGGCGGGGGCTGCGGCGAGGCAGCGGTGATGCGGGTCGCGCTGGACGTGCTCGCCACAGGACAGCCTATCGTCGTCTCCGTGGATCTCACTGGCGAGGTTGCCATGGAAAGCACAGCCATCTGCGGAGGCGTGATGGACATCTTCGTGGAGCGGATGCCCAGCCCGCCACTCACCCTTGCCAAGCTGCAACCGCTCCTGGACACCGTCGCCAGGCGAGAGCCTGTGGCGTTGGCCACCGTGGTCGCTGCACCGCCAGAGAAAGCTCGTCTTGTAGGCAACAAGACGATGATCTGGCCTGATCGGGAACCACTGGGCAGCCTGGGCATAGGAGATCTGGAGCCACAGGCTTTAGCCGACGCCCGCCAGGCGCTGGAGATACGACAACACAGGCTGATTTGCTGTGCGAAAGACGGCGCCCGACCCCTGGCCGACGCCAAGCTAGCAGTCCCGCCACAAGGGACACCCAGCACAGACACGCGAGGCCCCCGTTTCGACGACGCAAAGGATGCCATCTGGGTCTACATAGAGGTACAGCGCAGGCCACCCAGCCTGGTCATCGTCGGCGCGGGACACGTTGCCCAACCGCTGGCGGAGATGGGCCGGTTGTGCGATTTCACTGTCACCGTGCTCGACGACCGCTCGCAGTTCGCCAGCCGCCAGCGCTTTCCACAAGCAGAGCAGGTGATCGCCGGACCGATGGCCGAGACGCTGCGCGAGCTGCCGCTGGATGGGGACACCTACGTCGTGCTCATCACCCGCGGGCACCAGCACGATGTGGAGTGCCTCCTGGCAATCGTGGACAGGGAGTTGGCCTACCTGGGCATGATCGGCAGCCGCCGCCGCGTGCGGGGCGTGTTCAAGCTGCTACAGGAAGAGCGGGGCATCCCACGAGAGAAGCTCCGGCGGGTGCATGCGCCCATCGGCCTGGACATCGGAGCCCAGACTCCGGCGGAGATTGCCCTGACCATCATGGCCGAGGCGATCAAAGTCTACCGCGGCGGCAAAGTGCCCTCGCTGTCCGACGACTGGCGCAGAGTTGTCAGCGGATTAAGCGGATGAAGCCGATGGGCAGATGAAGCAGATGGAGCAGATGGAACGGATGAAGGTGATGAAGGCGATGAAGATGCAGGCCACGAATGAATTCGCGGCCTGCTAGCCAAAACATGTTGAAACATGTTGCCA
>CAZPMV010000357.1:2077-3385 GCA_964587335.1 uncultured Anaerolineales bacterium | reverse complement strand
GCGGACGCGGCCATGGAACGACTGATCGGTTCCGGGGTCAACCACATTGACGTGGCGCCCTCCTATGGCCTGGCCGAGGAACGTCTTGGGCCATGGCTGGCGCGAGAGCGCAAGCGCTTCTTCTTGGGGTGTAAGACTCAGGAACGGGCCAAAGCGGACGCTGCGGCCGAGCTGCGTCGCTCTCTGGATCGGTTGCAGGTGGACGCGTTCGACCTGTACCAACTCCACGCCGTCACCAGCATGGAGGAGCTGGATCAGGTGACCGGGCCGGGCGGAGCGCTGGAGGCGATCCTCGACGCACGGGCGGAGGGGCTGACACGCTTCATTGGCATCACTGGCCACGGGCTGGAGTCGCCTGCCGTCTTTCTGGAGGCCTTGCGTCGCTTCGACTTCGACTCGGTGCTCCTTCCCATCAACTTCGTACTGTACGGTAACCCTGCCTACCGGCGCAATGCCGAAGAGCTATTGCGCCAGTGCCGCGCTGGCGACGTGGGTAGCATGATCATCAAAACCGTCAGCAAGGGACCATGGGGCGAGCAGCCCGCAACCTACAATACCTGGTACGAACCCTTTGATGATGCCAACCACATCCAGCAGGCTGTCAACTTTGCCCTGTCACAGGATGTGACCGGGCTGTGTACGCTCGGTGATGTCACCCTCCTGCCGCTTTTCTTGCAGGCGTGCGAGCAATTCACGCCTATGAGCGCGGCCCAACAGGAGGCCCTGATCGCCAGCGGGGCCGAGTATGAACCGCTGTTCGTGTGACGGATAGTCATGCGCTCGATTGACCGCAGTGAGACAGATAGCGGGTAAACCGGCCTCTCAACTTAGTTCCTAAGCATGGTCATTTCCAAATGGTGATTTCTAACATGAAGCGTTGCTTGTTGTTTATCCTCATCATCACCAGCGTGCTGCTCTCGACGCTCGTCCTGCCGGCAGCGGCGAGCGAGCAGGCTATGCTAGCTTTCCCCGACGACGATCCGCTTCTGTGGCACCTGAAGCGCTGCAAGATGACCACCATGCGCTACCAGGAGGAGTGCGAGTGGCTGTGGCCGGCGCTCAAGCCTCAGCCGCCCGCCACGGAGATCGATCAGACCGGTTTCATCAAGGGCCTGTATATCACCCACGGCGGTCTGCGCAGTTCGCTGCTGCGCAACCGCGTCAAGACCCTGATCGAGACAACCGAACTCAACGGTATCGTGATGGACGTCAAAGGGGACCGTGGCTTCCTGGCCTACACCAGCAAGGTGAAAACCGTCCAGAAGATCGGCGCGGACCAAAAGACAGCGATGGACGAAGAAACCTGGA
>CAZPMV010000357.1:0-1977 GCA_964587335.1 uncultured Anaerolineales bacterium | reverse complement strand
CGCTTCCCCTCCGACGGCATGATCAGCCGCGCGACATTTGCTCAAGAGAACACCAGGGAGAACCGCGTGCGGATGATCGCTGCTTTCCTGGAGAAGGCCAAGGCGGCGCTGGAGCCCTACGACGTGAAACTTGCTGCAGATGTGTTCGGATACGTCACCTGGCAGTTCAGTGATCTGGGTATCGGACAAGAGATCGAAGCCATGGCGCCTCACCTTGATGTGCTGTCGCCCATGCTCTACCCTTCCACCTTTGGGATGGGATTACCAGGCCTGTCTCCCGAATACAGGGAGGCAATCGCCTATCCCTATGAAATCGTGTATGAGGTTACTCAGCGGGCGCTGGCCCGCGCCAGGACAGTGAACCCCGATATCGAGATACGCCCGTGGATACAGGATTTCCGCGACTACGCCTTCGACGGTCGCACCTACACGCCCGACGAAATCCACCTGCAGATGGACGGCGCCCGGGATGCGGGCGCTCGCGGCTGGATGCTGTGGGATCCAGCGGTCGGCTACACCGCCGAAGCGTTGGCCTCGGCCCAACCTGTCCACACGCCCAACACCACCGGGAAGGTGCTGATACTCGAATATCACCGCATCGGCGAGCCGGAAGCCCGCTGGCAGCGCACTCCGGCCAATTTCCGCGCCGATCTCGAGCGGCTACTGGCCAATGGCTACTACCCTGTCAACCTGCGCGACCTGGTCGAGGATCAGTTGAGCAGCGTGCCGGCAGGAAAGCGTCCCGTGGTGCTCACCTTCGACGATTCCACCATCGGCCAGTTCCGTCTGCTGCCTGATGGCACTGTTGATGCCAACTCAGCGGTTGGCATTCTCAGAGCTTTCCACGAGGCCCACCCCGACGATTGGCCCTTGCGGGCCACCTTCTTCGTCTTGCAGGGCGAGGGGCAACCCGGCCACGCGCTCTTCGGCCAAGCCGAACTGGCCGAGGAGAAGCTGTCACACCTGGTGGAATGGGGTATGGAGGTGGGCAGCCACACCATCAGCCACGCCAACCTGTACCAGCTCAGCGCCGAGGGGGTGCAGCGGGAACTGGGCTTGAGTCAGGCTCAGTTGGAGGAATGGCTGCCGGGGTACAGCGTAGTCTCACTTTCGGTGCCCTATGGCATGTTTCCTCAGGACGAATCGCTGCTGGCCCAGGGTGAGCACGATGGCCTGACCTACACCTATAGGGCCGCGGTGAAAGTGGGTGGCAGCCTGGCGCCGTCCCCTCGTTCACCCGAATTTGATCCCTATCACATCCCGCGGGTACAGGCTATACAATCGGAATTGGATTACTGGCTGGAGATCGCCGATCAGCCCGGCGTTCACTACGTCTCGGCGGGCGAATAGCTCAACGTGCTTCGGGCAGCAGATAACGGAGGATGGCAATGTAGTGGCAAACGCTGCCTCCCAGGACAAACAGATGCCAGGTAGCATGGTTGTATGGCAGTTTGCGCCAGGCGTAGAAGATGACTCCCACCGTATAGGCAACGCCTCCAGCGGCCAACCACACCAGGCCACCGGCAGGAACGCTGATCAGCATTGGTTTCAGGGCAACCACCCCGAGCCAGCCCATCAGAACGTAGGAAAGCGTAGAGATCTTCCGAAAGCGACCGACGAAGAACGCCTCGAAACCTATCCCCAACAGCGCCAACCCCCAGATGATAGCCAGCAAGGTCCAACCCCAGGCCCCCCGCAAACTCACCAGCAAGAAAGGCGTGTACGTTCCAGCAATCAGCAAGTGGATTGAGGCATGGTCAATGATCCTGAAAACCCGCTTAACCCGAGGATTCTGAAAACTGTGGTAGAGGGTTGAAGCCAGATACAGGATGATCAGGCTACTACCGTAGATGCTGAAGCTGACAATCTGCCAGACATCACCGTACAAAGCAGCCAGAACGACCAGAACGATCAACCCGGCCACACTGAGGCCGGTTCCAATGCCGTGGGTGATGCTGTTGGCTATCTCTTCGCCCA
>CAZPMV010000356.1:1205-3388 GCA_964587335.1 uncultured Anaerolineales bacterium | reverse complement strand
GCTAAACTACGCTTAACTTGATGACATTGACTGTCCACTGCTCTGCGCCGGAGAATTGCGGCTGTGGCACTCGTGTGATAGAATGGGATAGATCGAAATGCTACTGCGGGTTCGAACCCCGCCCTGAGCCTTTCAGGCAGAATGAGCGGAGAGATGGATGAATGAACACACCCTAGCGACGCCCGCCGGGATTTCCCAGGCCCTGGAACGAATCCTGCCTTGGGTGCAAAAGCCGGCCCGCTACACGGGCGGCGAATGGAACAGCATCGTCAAGGATTGGGACAGCATCCCTGCGCGCCTGGCTCTCGCTTTCCCCGACATCTACGAGATCGGCATGTCCAACCTGGGGCTGGCCATCCTCTACGACATCCTCAATCGCCAGCCCGATGTGCTGGCCGAACGGGTTTACGCCCCGTGGACGGACATGGAGGCCGCCATGCGCCGGGAGGGGCTACCTCTCTTCAGCCTGGAGAGCCGCCGCCCTCTGCGCGATTTCGACATCGTCGGCTTCAGCCTGCCCTACGAGCAACTGTACACCAACGCGCTCAACATGCTCGACCTGGCGTCCATTCCCCTGCGCTCCGCCGAGCGCAGCCCCGACGATCCCCTGGTCATCGCCGGTGGCAGCGCGGCCTACAACCCCGAGCCGGTTTATGCTTTCTTCGATGCGTTTGTCATTGGCGAGGGGGAAGAGGCCATCCTGGACGTGGTGCGGGTCTATCGGGAGTGGCAGGGGGCAGAACTCTCCCGCGCCGCGCTGCTTCGGCAACTGGCTCGCATCCCTGGCGTCTACGTCCCCTCGTTCTATGACCTGAGTTACAACGGTGACGGCACACTGGCTGAGGTGCAGCCGACAGAGCCTGGGCTGCCGTTCCCCGTGGTCAAGCGTTTCGTGCCCCGGTTGCCGCCGCCGTTGACGCGGCCCATCGTCCCTTATCTGGACATCGTGCACAACCGCGCCGGCCTGGAGATCCAGCGCGGCTGCACGCGTGGCTGCCGCTTCTGTTTGGCCGGCATGGTCTATCGCCCTGTCCGCGAGCGGCCTCTGACCGAGGTACTGGATGGTGTGGACGATCTCATCGAACATACGGGCTTCAACGAGATCTCGTTTCTCTCGCTCAGTTCCAGCGATTACAGCCGCATCGGCGATCTGGTCGAGGGCGTGATGGCTGCTCGCGGAGGGGAGGGGTTGAACATCGGCCTGCCCAGCCTGCGCATCGAGTCCTTCTCGGTAGACCTACTGGAGAAACTGGCCCGCGGCCGGCGGCGTGGCGGCTTCACCTTCGCCCCCGAGGCGGCAACCGATCATCTGCGCCAGGTGATCAACAAGCCCATTGCCAGCGAGGCCGTGCTGCAGGTGGCCGAGGAGGTCTTCGCCCGCGGCTGGACGACGATCAAGCTCTACTTCATGGTCGGCCATCCCACGCAGACCGAGCAGGATGTGGATGCCATCGTCGGGCTGGCGCGCAAGGTGCGCGAGATCGGGCGACATCATGTGGGCGGCAGGGTCAAAGTGCGGGTGAGTGTCTCCACCTTGGTGCCCAAGCCGCATACTCCTTTCCAGTGGCTGCCCCTGGCCGATGAAGCGGACATTCGGGCGCAGATCGAGCGGCTGCGTCGCGGTCTGCGGGGGCGCGGGCTGGAGATGAGGTGGAACGATCCGCTGGAGACGCTTTTCGAAGCGGCGCTCTCCCGCGGCGACCGCCGTCTGGCAGATGTGGTGCAGCGTGCCTGGGAGCTGGGGGCCAGGTTCGATGCCTGGCAGGAGCAGTTCTCCTTCGACGTCTGGGCCCAGGCGTTCACCGAAGCGGGGCTGGATCCCCAGTGGTACGCCCGTCGGCCTCGCCCGGTAGAGGAGCGGCTGCCCTGGGATCACATCAGTACTGGCGTGCGCAAGGAATTCCTGATCGAGGAGCACCGGCGAGCCCTGCATGGTGAAACCACGGTGGATTGCCGGGAGCAGTGCCATGCCTGCGGTATCCTGCGGCAGTTTGGGAAGCAGCGGCAGGGTGCGGTTTGGGGTTGCCCAGGGCCGGCCAGTGATCAGCGGGGGAGACAAGGAGACAAGGAAACCAAGGAGACACGGAGACAAGGAGAGGGGGAAGAGGGGACACCTGGTCACCCCCTCCCCTTGTCTTCCCCTCTCCCCCTCCCCCCTCCGTCGCCTCCGGCGCCATGCCAGC
>CAZPMV010000356.1:0-1195 GCA_964587335.1 uncultured Anaerolineales bacterium | reverse complement strand
TGTAGCATCATCACGCCGGAAAGGATCAAGGACGTCGGGTTGACAACGTCTTTTCCTGCATACTTAGGCGCAGAGCCGTGAGTCGCCTCGAACAGCGCAACGCTGTCGCCAATATTCGCCCCCGGCGCCATGCCAACGCTTACGCCTGACCTTTGGCCAAGGCGAGACAGTGAAGTACATCTCCCACCTCGACCTGATGCGGCTGTGGGAGCGGGCGCTGCGGCGAGCCAGGCTGCCCATTGCCTACACGCGTGGCTTCCATCCCCAGCCTCGGATACAGTTCGCCGCCCCACTGGCCGTGGGCTTCAGCGGACGGCGGGAGGTGATGGCCCTCTGGCTGCAGGAACGAGTGGAACCGGCTGAGTTCGCCGATCGGGTGCGAGCGCAGCTTCCTGCCGGCCTGGAGCTCCTGGACGTGCAAGAGGTGGAGATGCGACTGCCTTCGCTGCCATCGCAAGTGCGAGGCGCGGAGTATGCGGTCGCTGTGGAGGCCGAGGAGCCGCCTGAGGAGATGGCTGCCCGCGTGGCCGCGCTCCTGGCCGCTCCAGAGGTCAAGCGGCAGCGGCGGCGCAAGGGACGGATGCGCGAGTACGACCTGCGTCCGCTGATCGAGGAACTGCGCTACGAGGGGCAGGAAGAGGGCTGCGGTTGGCACCGGCTCTGGATGCGGCTGCGAGTGGAGAGCGGGGCCACGGGCCGGCCGGACGAACTGCTGGCCGCGCTGGAGCTGGATCGCCGCCCGCGGCGCATCGAACGGTTGCGACTGATCTTCGCTTAGCCGCCGGGCTCCAGTTGCTGATCCAGTGGGCTGCGCACGGCCAGGCCGCCGCGGTTGAGGACGTGAGTATAGATTCGCGTCGTCTTGACATTCTTGTGGCCGAGCAGTTCCTGGACGGTTCTGATATCGTAGCCATCTTCGAGTAGGTGTGTTGCGAAGCTATGACGGAAGGCGTGACAACTGCCCTGCTTGGCAATTCCGGCGGCGCGCCTCCCCCGTTTCACGGCCCGCTCGATGTTGTCTTCCAGGATGTGATGGCGGCGGACGATACCACTGCGCGGAGAGGGCAACGTTCCGAGTGGAAGCAGCTACATTGCGCTCGACGGCCAGGTGAGACAGATAGGCCCGAATCTCGGGAACTCCCATCTCTTTTGGGCGATGCTCATTGTGGAAGAGGATGAATTGTCAGATGTAGCT
>CAZPMV010000355.1:0-3392 GCA_964587335.1 uncultured Anaerolineales bacterium | reverse complement strand
TGTCGTAGAACCCGGGGAAGTTAGCGTTGGCGTCAGCATCATCCCATCCAAAATACCTCTGATAGATCACCTTCCAGCTCTTGAGCCAGCCTGGCGTGAACCAGAGCGTCTTGTCCTGCCTTCCTCCACTGATGCGCTGCCGGTCCTCAAAGCCCGCCAGCATATCGTAGCCGTACTCCCCTTGTACCCTGACGATTCCCTGGCCTGCCGCCTGCAAGATCGAGTCCACCCGCTTGAGCGGCTCATCAACGCTAACGTAGCACTTCTTCCCATAGACGACGATGATCCTGTGGTCGGGACACGATTCCCGGGCTTGCGCCAGTCTGCTCAGGAGATGCTCCTCCAGCCTATCCGGCAAGGCGTGCAGGCCGGGCGGCGTAAAAAGGATGCGGCGGGGATTCACAAAACCAGTCTCGATCAGACGGGTCATCTCTGGGCGCAACATCCCGCAGGATATGATGCAGCGGTTCTCAAACGTGGAATGGGCCATTTCAGCCATCGCTCTCTCCCTTCAACACAACCTTAGTCGCTGGATACCATTGGGGGCGAATCAGTAGTCATCCTTTTCAGAACGATCAAACTGTTCATCAGATCGATGCTTTCGATATGGGCCTGAAACAACTTGCTTTCCCCCAAAAGGTTGATCAATTCAAGCCCGCCGCTTTCAGGCTTGATCCAGGCCACGTCCTGCATCACTTCTTCCCGTTGGCCGTCATCTTCAATATAGACCGTAGCTAAGCACATAGTCTCCCCCTACAGCAACTGATCCACTATTCTCCCGATGTCCGTCTCCACCCTATCGCGACGAACTGGACGCCCCTCCAGGCCGGACTGGAAGATCTCCGGCTCATAACCGATGGATCCAATGACAGAGATGCCTCTCACCTCCAGTTCTTCCCTTAATCTCGAAGCGATCTCCTTGGACCTGATTTTGTTGAGAATGGTCCACACACGTTCCACCCCAACCTCGGCAGCGAGGGCATTTATCTTTTCAGCGAGTTCCAGCGAATCGAAAGAAGGCTCGGTCACGATGAGCACGCTGTCTATACTCGTCTCAACGCCTCTGCCGAAATGCTCTATGCCGGCCTCCATGTCAACAACGGTCACCTCGTCCTCCTGCAACGAGAGCCTCTTCAGGAACTCGCGGCTCAACACTCCCATGGGGCAGGCACAACCCTCAAGCGACTGGAGTATCTTACCGATGCAGACCAACCCGATGCCATCTCTCTCCACGATATGGTCGCCGGGGATATCCGCGACGCGGAACTTCTCCCGCGTCAGGAGGTTCTCGCGGAGATCTGATTCCCCGGAGAATGTCGAAAACACCTTTTTCTTTCCCCCAACGAGCTCCAGCAAGGGTTTGGGCCGCTTATCAAAGCCGAGCACTCGATAGAGCCCCGGATTTGACTCATCGGAGTCGACGACTAACACCCGATAGCCTCTGTCTCGCAGGCTACGTGCCAGGAGGGCGACAACAGTGCTTTTCCCACTGCCCCCCTTTCCACAAACTGAGACCTTCTTCATCCACATCTCCTCTCCGGCTATTACCAACTTGCTACTTGCCAGCAGCCTTCGGTTGCCCTTGCTCACTTACCTCTATACCCCTGCCCTCTACGACGCGCCCGACGACCCAGTAGGATTGCCCTTCCCCGTCAAAAAGCGTGGTGAACTCCTCCAGCTTCTTCTCCGGCACGGCGATGAGCAGGCCACCGGAGGTCTCCGGCGTGTAGAGAAGCATCTGCATCCACTCGGAGACGGAAGGTGCAAAGCGAACATGCGGGGCATAACACTTCTGGTTCCGGCCAGCGCCGGCGGGGAAGATCCGTCTTTCGGCATAGCTTTTCGCCCCTTCCAAGAAAGGCAGGCTCTCCAAACTGAGGTATATGCCCACCCCGCTTTTTTGGGCCATCTCCTGGGCATGGCCCAGCAGAGCGAAGCCGGTGACGTCGGTAACAGCGTCTACACCCACTTGCTGCATCAATTGCGCGGCTTTTCGGTTAAGTGTCTTCATCACCTCCACTGCAGCCTTCACGTGATCCGGTCTGGCCACCTCCCTCTTGAGTGCGCTGGCGATGATGCCCCCACCCAGGGGCTTGGTCAGCACCAGCACATCGCCGGCCTTTGCTGCGGCCTTGGTGGCGATGTGATCGGGATGGACAAAGCCCATCACCGCCAGACCGTATTTCGGCTCCTCGTCTATCACCGTATGACCCCCAGCCAGAGCGCCCCCTGCCTCGGCGACCTTCTCAGCCCCTCCGCGCAGGATCTCACTCACCATCTTGGAAGGGAGATCAATGGGGAAGCCGCAGATATTGACAGCCAGGACCACCTCACCGCCCATGGCATACACGTCGCTCATGGCATTGGCGGCGGCGATGGCTCCGTAGTCGTAGGGATCGTCAACGACGGGCGCAAAGAAGTCAACGGTCAGGATAACGGCCAGTTCATCGCTGATGCGATAGACGGCAGCGTCATCGCTTACCTCCAGGCCGACGAGCAGGTTAGGATATTCTTTGGCGGGGAACATCCCGCCCAGGGGGCGCAGCACCTGCGCCAAGGGCTCAGGGCCCATCTTGGACGCTCAGCCCGTGCCGCTGGCTAGCGCCGTTAAGCGGATTCTCTTCATCTTGATACCAGTCTGCAAGCCATCGCTATGCTAACCTTTCTTCTGAATGAGGTATTCCGTTCCCAGCGTCTCTGGTACTGTGGCCAACAGGGGGATTCTGAACAACAGGTCGAAGACTATGGGAATGACAAAGACGTACATGGGGCCAAGCTCCCTCCATATCAGCCCCCCAATGATGGGGGCAGGAATCGTGACCAACCCGGCAAACAGGCCAAGCAGTCCTCCCCACCTCCCTTGCTGCTCAAGCGGAACAAGTTCCAGGGTCATGGCGTTTGTAGCGCCGGAGGAGATGGTATAAAAAGCCAGAAGAGCCGCCGATAGGACCAGCGAGATCGGGCCGGGAGAAAAAGCAAGAAGAAGGTTAGAAGCATACCACAACGGTGCGAGCAAGTAGATGATGCGCTTTCGTCCAATTCTATCGGCCAGTCGGCCCAGAGGAATGCCGAAAACGAGTTGCGCTACAACTGTAGCGGTCGCCATTACGCCCAGAAGGTATTGATCCGCTCCCTTGATCTCGTGGGCGTATAGCTGAACAAACGGTCAAAACATAGCCACGGGAAATGAGGTAAGAGCGGAAATGGCTATCCATCTCCGAAGGTTCCCCCTTCCCTCGAAAAGATGACGGAAATCAGCGATAAAGCCGAACCTGGTTCCCGCGCCAGCGAGTTGTCCCCGTTGAGGTTCACGCAGTTGGGCAACCACAAGAAGAAGAATAAGGCCATACCCCGCGAACTGGAGATAATACAAGGGCCGAATGCCTTCAACC
>CAZPMV010000354.1:0-3418 GCA_964587335.1 uncultured Anaerolineales bacterium | reverse complement strand
GACGAAGATGAAAGTCAAGCGTGGCGCCGATAGGGCTCCACGCTTTTTTTGTTTTTCCGGAGGAGAGCATGCCCTGCCGAGGCATTCGCGGTGCCACAACCGTCGAAGCGAATACACCTGAGGCCATCCTGTCGGCCACGAGGGAACTGATCGAGGCACTGGTCGCTGCCAATGATCTGGATCCATCCGATCTGGCGAGCGCTATCTTCACCACCACGCCAGACCTCAACGCCGTCTTCCCGGCCCGTGCTGCCCGTGATCTGGGCTGGACAAAGGCAGCGCTGCTCTGTGCTCACGAAATGAACGTACCCGACGGACTGCCCAGATGTATCCGAGTCCTTCTGCATTGGAACACCGACAAAGCCGCCTCAGAGATGGTTCACGTGTATCTCAGGGAGGCAAAGAACTTGCGCCCCGATATAGTGGGAAGGAGGCACAATCAATGAAAGTCGCCTACCAGGGGATTCCTGGAGCCTATTCCGAAGAGGCGATTCGCCAGTTCTTCGGACCAGATGTTGACGTTCTGCCTTGCCAGACCCTCGCCCAAGTGTTCGACGCCGTGGAGGGCGGCGAGGCTGACCGAGGCATGTTACCCGTTGAGAATGCCATCGCCGGCTCCGTGACCCGCTCGTACGAACTGCTGATGGACCGCGATCTGAGGGCTCAGGCCGAGGTCGTTTTGCGCGTGCGCCACATGCTCATGGCCGTTCCCAACAGGCCAAGGAGCGACCTGAAGCAGGCACGTTCCCATCCACAAGCACTAGCCCAGTGCAGGCAGTATCTCTTGCGCCATGGGATGGAACCGGTTCCTGCTTTCGATACCGCCGGCAGCGCACGAGACCTGGCCAAGCAAGCAGAGCCGGGGAGTGCGGCCATCGCCAGCGCGCTGGCTGCCGAAATGTACGGCCTGGAAATCCTCGGCCGAGACATCGCAGATCTGCCCTTCAATTACACCCGCTTCCTCATCTTGGGCACAGAGGACCCGCCCCGCTCCCAGCGCAGCAAGACCTCTCTGATCTTCGCCGTCCGCCATAGCCCGGGTGCACTGCACGGTTGTCTGGGCGAGTTCGCCTCCCGGAACATCAATCTCACCAAGATAGAATCCCGCCCACGCCGCAACCAGCCTTGGCAATACCTATTCTATCTCGATTTCGAAGGGCACTGGCAGGATCCACCCTGTGAGGCGGCGCTGTTGGGTCTGCTGCGCCGGGCATCCTTCGTCAAGATGCTGGGGTCTTATCCGGCAGCCACGACCCCGTTTTATGAGCAGACATGACCCTTGGCCATTCAATCTCTAGGAGGTATCTTCAATGATCGTTGTGATGAAGCATGGCGCTACATCTCGGCAGATCGCTAACGTGGCCGCCCGAATCGAACAACTCGGACACCAGGTGCATCTTTCGGCAGGCGAGGAACGAACCATCATCGGTGTCATCGGGAATGGCCGTCCACTGGACAGGGAGCAGATCGTGCGCTGGGACGGCGTGGAGAAGGTCGTTCCTATCCTACATCCCTTCAAACTCGCCAGCCGCGACTTCAGAGCGGAGGATACCGTCGTCTGCCTCAACAGCGTCTGCGTCGGGGGGAAAGAGGTGATTGTGATGGCCGGGCCCTGCGCCGTCGAGAGCCGCGAGCAAGTGTTGGAAATCGCCAAGGCGGTCAAGAAGGCTGGAGCGACTATCCTGAGAGGCGGCGCCTACAAGCCTCGCACTTCACCCTATAGCTTCCAGGGACTGGGCCTGGAAGGGCTAAAGGTCCTGGCCGAGGCGCGCCAACTGACCGGCCTGCTAGTGCTCACCGAAGTTATGTCACCTGAGAAAGTGCCCCTGGTGGCAACCTACGCTGACATCCTGCAGATCGGCGCCCGCAACATGCAAAACTACGCCCTGCTGCAAGCCGTCGGCAAGGCGCACAAGCCGGTGCTGCTGAAACGGGGCATGATGTCCACCGTGGAAGAGCTGCTCATGTCGGCCGAGTACATCCTCGCCCAAGGCAACGAGCGGCTGATGCTCTGTGAACGGGGCATTCGCACCTTCGAAACCTACACCCGCAACACATTGGACATCAACGCCGTCCCTTTGCTCAAGCAGCTCACACACCTGCCGGTGATCGTGGATCCCAGCCACGGCACGGGCAAATGGGAGCTGGTGGCGGCGGTCTCGCGAGCGGCAGTGGCTGCCGGCGCCGATGGGCTACTCATTGAAGTGCACTGTCACCCAGAGCAGGCCATGTCTGACGGCGCCCAGTCGCTGAAGCCAGAGCGCTTCGTCGCTCTCATGGCTGAGTTGCGTCGCATAGCCGAAGCAATGGATCGGACGCTGTGAAAGAAGGCAAGGATGCAAGTAGACGGCCAGACAAGGGAAAGTTGACGCCAGGCTGGGTGCCTTGGGAGAAGACGAATGCGCGTGCATGACTTGCGCGATGCACAGGTGAGCGTGGTCGGGTTGGGGCTCATGGGCGGCTCTTTGGCCGCTGCGCTGCGCGGCAACTGCAAGAGCGTCGTCGGCATAGCGCGGCGCTGCGAGACGATTGAGTATGCACTGACGCACGGGCTGGTTGACCACGGGACAACAGACTTGGCCGACGGCGTGCGCCACGCGGACGTGGTCGTCCTGGCGACGCCCGTGCGCGTCATCATACAACAACTAGGCGAAATCGGGCCGCTGCTGCCAGGCTGCCTGCTGATGGACCTGGGCAGCACCAAAAGACAGATCGTCGCCGAGATGGCCCGACTGCCTGATCACGTCCAGCCACTGGGTGGACATCCCATGTGCGGCAAGGAAGTATCAGGTCTCGAGGCAGCAGACCCGGCGCTCTACCAAGATCGCACCTTCATCCTTACACCGCTGGAGCGCACCTCGGGAGCAGCGCTGGCGCTGGGCCGCGCCTTGGCCAAAGCGATTGGCGCTCAACCGCTGGTGCTTGAGGCCCAGCGCCAAGACTTCCTGGTAGCCACCCTCAGCCATCTGCCTTACCTGCTGGCCTGTGCGCTCGTCGCCACGGCCGATGCCACGACCTCTGCCGACCCCGCGGCGTGGGAGATCGTGGCAGGCGGTTACCGCGACACATCACGCCTGGCCGGCAGTGATGTGACCATGATGACCGACATCTTGCTAACCAACCGGGCCGAGGTACTGAAAGCCCTTGGCGTCTATGCCAGGCAACTGCACGATTTGACCTGTCTCGTGGAGACGAGCGACGAAGAGGAAATGCAAATGGTGTTGGGTCGCTTTCGCGAGGAGAGGCTGAGGATGTTCCCATGAGCCAATTGACCGTACGGCCCGGCGCGCCGCTGCACGGAAGCGTGAGCCTGCCAGGCGACAAATCCATCTCCCACCGGGCACTGTTGCTATCCGCTCTGGCCAAAGGGACGAGCCGGGTAAGTGGCTTTCTGCCCGCCGCCGATTGCCAAGCCACG
>CAZPMV010000353.1:0-3437 GCA_964587335.1 uncultured Anaerolineales bacterium | reverse complement strand
CCCTGCTATCGCTGCTGGCAGTGTTGCTCGTCTTTAGCACGCTGGCGCTGCTGCTGAGCATGCTGCTTCCCTCGCGACGGACGGCGGCTTCTGTGGCCGGGTTCGTGATGGTGGCGAGCTACTTTGTCAGCTCGCTGGCGACCATAGATGAAAGGCTGGAAACCGTGGCCAAGCTCTCGCCGCTCAGTTACTACCAGTCCGGTGAAGCAATCCACGGCCTCAACTGGCAATGGCTGGGTGGCCTGCTGCTCGTGGCCGTGATCTTCACCCTTCTGGCATGGTGGCGCTTCTGGAGGCGCGACATCCGCGTGGGCGGGGAGGGCGGCTGGCGATTACCTTCTCTGTCGCTGCCTTTCCGCCGCAGAACCGAGGCTGGGCGCGAGGCATAGAACAAGACTGCTTGGCGGCCCGGCCGGGTGAGGTGCACCCCAACTGCCCGCACATGGCCAGCGCCAGGGTCGAAGGGCGGCGGTTGTTGGCCTTCTTGGACTGGTTTCTGCCCTATTCTTCGGACATCGTCCCCAGCGACTCCATTCTGGGAGAGTTCATCGGCGGATCAATTTTGGAGGAGTTTAAACCATGGCGAGTAATGAACGGACAATAAAGCGAGCCCACCTGCTGGCCCGCCTGGCTGCTGAGCGGGCCGGGCTGCTGGAGCGACTCATCGGCCTGGACGAGGGGATGCTCACGGAGTCGCTGATCTTTGACGACTGGACGATCAAGGACCTGCTGGCCCACGTCGCCGGCTGGGACCGCTGGGAGTTGCGGGAGATGAAGCGCGTGGCAAGCGGGGAGGTCCCCGATCTCACCGCGGTACGGGACGTGGATGCCTTCAACGCTGCCGTTGTAGCCGCATGGCGAGATCGGACCCTGGTCGAAGTCCTTGGTGAATCGCAAGACGCCAGGGCCGCATGGGTGGCTTGGCT
Source organism: uncultured Anaerolineales bacterium (assembly GCA_964587335.1). Classification (GTDB taxonomy): domain Bacteria; phylum Chloroflexota; class Anaerolineae; order UBA3071; family UBA3071; genus UBA3071. Next base: position 2,511 of record CAZPMV010000353.1, on the reverse strand, counting down.
GCGAGTTTTGCCCGAGGAGGAGTTCTTCCAACGGCGTCTCTTCAAGGGCGAGGACTGGTCTTTCCCTGGCTGCGTGGAGGTGCAGTGGCGGCACGACGCCGAACACGCGGCCCAGATATCGGCCTGGCGGGAGGCCGAGGGCTTGAAAGGGAAAACTGGTCCCAAGGCGATCCTGCTGGCCGCTGTTACTCTGGTGCCCGTTGAGGAGCGAGAATCACGGCCTATCTGTGAGAATTGGACGCTCAAGGACGTGCTGGGGCACGTAGCCGACTGGGAATGGCTGGGTGTGGATGGCCTGCGCCAGATGGCTGCTGGCCACGCGCCCCAGGTCGGGCACGTCGAGGACATAGATGCCTGGAACTGGGCGCATGTGGAGGCCCGTCACAGCCAACCGTGGGAGGCAGTATGGACTGACTTCCAGGCGGCACGCCAGGAGTTTCTGGAGGGGATGAGCCAGGCCTATCTGGAGCGATCTTTCCCCAGCCCTTGGGGCCCAGACATCACGCCCTATCGCTGGACCTGCGTCTACTCGGCCCATGACCGAGAGCACGCCCAGGGGCTGTCGGGAGATTTCGAATTGGATAAGGAGGTGGTTCGGTGACGAAAAAACCATTCAACTGGCGTGAGTTTCTGATCCTATGGGCCGCCGGGGTCTGGGGGGTGATCGCCGTGTTGCCCTACACCCTGACCCTGCAGGCGCCCCTGATTGAGCAAATGCCTACCTTGCCCATGCCCCTGGCTGTGGTGATCGTTGTCCAGATCGTCCAGAACGCGGTGTTGGTAGCCATCGCTGTGGGACTGGGGTTGCTCCTGGCGACGCGGATTGGGCTGGGCGCACCGCTGCTTGAGGCGCGCCTGGCTGGGGAAGCCGTAGGCCAGCGACTGCGGGCGCTGCTGGTGCCGTCCGTGCTGGCCGGCGCTGCGGCAGGCATAGCCATCATCGTGCTCGATCTGCTGGTCTTCGCCTCTGGGATGCCGGCCGCCACACTTACCGGGGAACATCCCCCCGCCTGGCAGGGGTTCCTGGCCTCTTTCTATGGCGGCATCACCGAAGAGCTGCTCATGCGCCTCTTCTTGATGTCCCTTCTGGCCTGGCTGCTGGGCCTGGTGTGGCGAGGGGCCCCTGGCCGGCCAGCAGCCGGCGCTTTTTGGACAGCCAACCTGGGTGCGGCCATCCTCTTTGGACTGGGCCACCTGCCGGCGACGGCGGCCCTGGTTCCCCTGACGAGCTTTGTGGTTCTTCGCGCCATCGTGCTGAATGGGATTGGCGGCGTCGTCTTCGGGCATCTATACTGGAGGCGCGGGCTGGAAGCGGCCATGCTGGCCCACTTCAGCGCGGACATCGTGCTGCATGTGCTGGCACCGCTGGTCTTCGGTCTGGGAGGTACGAGATGAACCAGACTGAAGCATACGAGTGGGCCATCGGGTGACACGACTTGTTGATCACTAAACAGTCACATACCTGCCAGACAACATCCGGACAGAATTTCTTGTGAGACCGGGCTACTGAGAATACAAAGCCAGGCGCGGGCTCAACGTCACAAACACGCAGATTGGAAAGTGGAGGTGTGTCATGAATAAGGCATGGATAATCGGACTGGTGACTCTGTTTGCTCTGGTAAGTTGCGCCGGGGGTGCCACAACCCTGCCGGCCGACGAAGCCACAACCTTTGCCAGCCAAGTGGACGCTCTGACGGAGAACTTGCTTGTATCGTTGAGCAATCACAACTACGCAGCCTACATACAGGACATGGATGCGAAGATGAAGGCCGCGAGCAGCGAGACGCAGTTTGAGCAAGCCTATGCAATGGTGATCGGCAAGATTGGCAAGTACGTCTCGCGCCAAATGACCAAGGTCACCGAGCAGGAGCAGTTCCGCACGGTTGTGTATGATGCCCAATTTGAGCAAGAAGAGCATGTAACGGTGCGAGTCGTCTACAACATAGCCGGGGACCGGCCGCTGGTCAGTGGGCTTTGGTTCGACTCGCCGAAGCTGCGCTAGCAATGAGTTCAGCGCAGGCATTTGAGCCGGAAGATAGAGGGCCGCGTCTGTTTCTGTGAGGTGTACCATGTCTAACACAATGTCAGCGCAATCCAGTGAAACCAAGCCGTCTCTTGAGCGGTCAGGGATAAGGCGCAGCGTGCAGGTTCCCGTGTCTGTTCTGATCATCGGCGCGCTGCTGTTTCGTCAGCCGATGTAGCCGATGGAGCGGATCGGCTTTATCGGCTCGATCGGCTGATTCGTGATCCGCACTGCTCTGGAGGACAAGACCCTGCGGGAGGAACTGGCCGGCTACGCCGAGTATGTCCAGCGCGTGCGCTACCGGTTGCTGCCTGGCCTGTGGTAGGGTCGGTACATTGGGACATTGGTGCACAAATGCACTGGTGAATTGGTAGACTGGGAGCCAACCAATCTACCAATCTACCAGTCTACCAATCTACCGAATGGTTGACCAATGATCTTCAAGAACCTCTTCCGCCGCAAAACTCGCACCCTGCTGACCGTATTGG
>CAZPMV010000352.1:0-3441 GCA_964587335.1 uncultured Anaerolineales bacterium | reverse complement strand
CGGCTCCTACTTCCCCTTCACCGAGCCCAGCATCGAGGCCGACATGGACTGCATCTTGTGCCTGGGGGAGGGCTGCCGGGTCTGCAAGCAGAGCGGCTGGCTGGAGATCGGCGGGGCGGGGATGGTGCACCCCGTCGTGCTGCAAAACGGCGGCTACGACCCCGAAGAGTGGAGCGGATTCGCTTTCGGGCTGGGCGTCGAGCGCCCGGCGATGCTCAAGTACAGCATTGATGACATCCGCCTGTTCTACGGGAACGACTTGCGCTTCCTGCGGCAGTTCTGAGGTGGCGGGGCAATGAGGTAATGGGGCGATGAGGTAATGAGGCGATGAGGTAACGAGTAGCGAGGCAATGAGTAACGAGGCAACGAGGCAGCAAGGGGAAGGAAGAAATGAGTGAAAGAGGGTTTGAGGGGCTACAAGTTTGGCAGAAGGCACGCGAACTGATGATCGCTGTCCACAAGAGGGTTGTGCCCCTGCTGCCGCCAGAGGAGAAGTGGGACCTGGCGCATCAGATTCGATCCTCTCCCAAGAGCGTGATGACCAACGTCGCTGAAGGATACGGGCGCTACTACTACGGGGACGTTATCCGTTTCTGCTATATCGCCCGTGGCTCGCTGGACGAGACCGTCAGCCGACTGATCACCGCGCTCGATCTCAGCTACATCACTCAGGCCCTGTACGAAGAGCTACATGTCCTTGCTGACGAAGAGCGGCGATTGCTGAGCGGCTACATCCAATACGTGAAACGCCGCCGCCAGGGCGAGCGCGAACCCGGAAGCAACCTCGTGGTCCGCGAAGTCCGCAGCACTTATCGCGTCGCAGAACCTGCCCTCGTTGACTCATCGCCCCATTCACCCGCTAACTCGTTGCCCTATTCACTCATTGACACACCACAAGGAGACGACCAATGAAAGTCCCTTTGTCCTGGTTGGAAGACTACGTAGACATCCCCATCCCCACCACCGAACTGGCAGAGCGGTTGACGCTGGCCGGTCTGGAGGTAGAGACCATCGAATACATCGGCCTACCCGGGGCCGAACTGGAGTGGGACCCAGAGAAGATCGTCGTGGGCGAGATCCGCGCCGTCCATCCCCACCCTAACGCCGACCGGCTGGTGCTGGCCGAGGTGGAATACGGTGGTACAGAGCCGGAGGCCGTCGTTTCGGGACCCCCCAGCCTGCTGCCACTCCGTGGTCGGAGCGACCTGCACCTCAAGGTAGCCTTTGCCCTGGAGGGCGCTCGCCTCTGGGATGCCTACGCCAAGGTGCGCCGCATCAAGAAGCTGAAGAGAGGCAAGATCCGCGGCGTGCTCTCGCGGGCCATGGTCTGCTCGGAGAAGGAACTGGGCCTCTCCGACGAGCACGAAGACATCATCTACCTGCCCGACGACGCTCCGGTTGGCCTGCCTCTGGTCGAATACCTGGGCGACGCTGTGCTGGAGCTCGACATCAAGGGGCCGTTCGGTCACTTGCAGTCGGTCTTCGGTATCGCCCGCGAGGTATCGGCTCTGCTGGAGGCGCCACTGCGACGGGATGTGCTCGATGTTCTGAAGCACCATCCGGCAGAGTTGGACCCCGCTCCCGACTTCATCGTCCTGGAGATCCCTGACCCAGACCTATGCCCGCGCTATTCGGCGGCCTTCATCCAGGGTTTGAAAGTGGGGACTTCGCCCTTCTGGATGCAGATGCGGCTGCGCCGCGCGGGAATGCGCCCCATCAACAACATCGTGGACATCACCAACTACGTAATGCTGGAACTGGGTCAGCCGCTGCACGCCTTCGACCATCACATCCTGCGGTCCAAGCCAGGCGAAGATCGACCGGCGATCATCGTGCGCCGCGCCCGAGCCGGCGAGCAGATGGCAACACTCGATGGCGTGATGCGCACCTTCGACAATGAGATGCTACTCATTACCGATGGGCAGGGGCCAGTGGCGGTGGCCGGCGTGATGGGCGGCCTGGAAAGCGAGGTCACCGAGGCCACAACCGACGTCCTACTGGAGTCGGCGAACTTCTACTTCCTCAACGTCCGTCGCACCTCCCGCCTGCTGGGGCTGAGCAGCGACGCCAGCCAGCGTTTCGGACGGCGGGTGGATCCGGAATTGACGGTGAAGGCCGCGGCGCGGGCGGCCCACCTGATGGCAGAACTGGCCGGCGGTACCGTCGTCCCGGCCATCGGTGATTTGTACCCTGGCCGCCAGCCGCAGCGGGTGATCGAGTTCGATCCTGCCTATGCGGCCCGCATCCTGGGCGTCGAGATACCGACCGACGAGATGGTGCGTATCCTTACCTCTCTGGAGTTTCGAGTTTCGAAGTTGCAGGTTCCAAGTTCGACGGATAGTGGGGAACCTGAAACACCGAACCCTGAAACCTTGAACGTAGCGGTTCCTTCCCACCGCCTGGACGTCACGCGCCCTGTGGATTTGGTCGAGGAAGTGGGCCGCGTGTGGGGCTACGACCGCTTCCCGACGACACTCATGCGTGATGAACTGCCGCCACAGCGAGCCAATCCTCGCCTGGAAGGAGCCGATCGCGTGCGCGATCTCCTCATCGGCTGCGGCCTGGACGAGGTAATCACCTACTCACTGATCAACATCGAAGACGAGGGGAAACTTCGGCCAGGAGAGCCACCGCCCGATCCGGCTGGCTATCTGCACGTGCGCAATCCCCTGTCGAGTGATCGGGCGACGCTGCGGCAGACGCCGCTCCCCGGCCTGCTCCACACCGCCCGCAAGAACCTGCGTTTTCTCGACCGCATCGCCATCTTCGAGATCAGCGCGGTCTACCTGCCGGTGGAGGAACAGACGCTGCCCGACGAGCCGCTCCGCCTGGGCATGGTGAAAACCGGCCCGCGGGAGGATCGCTCGTGGCTGGCGGGGCAAGATCGCGAACTGATAGGCTTCTACGACCTCAAGGGGATAGTGGAGACGTTGCTGAGCGGGCTGGGGCTAGAAGGGACATTCGAGCCAACTCAGCATCCCTCCTTCCATCCCGGCCGATGTGCCCAGGTCAGCATTGGGGATAACGTGCTAGGCGTGATGGGAGAGCTGCACCCGCTGGTGCGGGAAGCGTTCGGCCTGCCGGCGCAGCCAGTCTGCGCGCTGGAGTTCGACCTGGACAAACTGCTGGTGGGCTGGGGCGCCGCTCGCACGATGGAGCCCATCTCCGTCCATCCGCCGGTCTACGAGGACATCGCCCTGGTGGTGGATGAGACGGTGACTGCCGAGCAGATGGAGCGGGCCATCCGCTCTGGGGGCGGCAGGCTGCTGCGGGAAGTGCGGTTGTTCGACGTCTACCGTGGCGCGCCGGTGGCTGCGGGCCAGAAGAGCATGGCCTACGCCCTCACCTTCCAGTCGGACACCAAGACGCTGAAGGATACCGAGGTAGCCAAGCAACGGCAGCGCATCGTGCGGCGGTTGGAGAGAGAGTTGGGTGCTGTAC
>CAZPMV010000351.1:0-3455 GCA_964587335.1 uncultured Anaerolineales bacterium | reverse complement strand
GCATTTCGCTGCCTGTCGCACTCTGTGGTATAATGACTCCGCTGAAAGAACTGCCAGACTCGCCACTGAGGCACAGAGGGAGCGGGGATTTTCATGTCGCTAAAGAAATCAAAGTCTCTTGCGTTTGCTGCTGAACAACTTTGAGTTGCACCAGCGACTGAAGTCGCCACTACGAACGCAAAAGGCAACACAGGCCGAGCTTCTACCCCACGAACCCGCGTTGAGCGCGTATAATTGGTACAACACAACTGAGGGACACATGACCGAGTTACCTTCTGAACCCGTTGCTGTTCCGTTTGCCGAGCGGTCGCTGGCGGATTTCCTTGGGGAGTTGGCGTCGGCCGAGCCCACGCCTGGCGGCGGCAGTGCATCGGCGCTGGCGGGCGCGCTGAGCGCAGCGCTGGTGAGCATGGTCTGCCGCTTGACGCTGGGCAGAGCCAAGTTCGCTGCCGGCGAAGCGGAGATGCAGAGTGCGTTGGAACGCGCCGAACTGCTGCGCCAGCGGCTCACCCGGGCTGTGGACGACGACGCTGGGGCCTACGAGGCCGTGATTGCCGCCTACAGATTGCCCCGCAGCAGCGAAGCGGAGAAGCAATCGCGCTCGGCGGCTATCCAGGCCGCTCTGAAGGAGGCGACGCGCGTGCCGCTGGGCGTGGCCCGCGATTGCGCTCAACTGCTGGGCATGGCCCGCTTAGTTGCCGAAAACGGCAATCCCAACGCGGCGAGTGATGCTGGCGTAGCCGCTCTGCTGGCGGGGGCTGGCTTGCGCGGCGCGGCCCACAACGTGCGCATCAACCTGCCAGGCATCAAGGACACCGCCTTCGCCGACGCCGCCCGATCCGAAGTGGAAAGGCTGCTGGCGGAGGCCTAGCGTTTCATTGCCGATGCCGACATCCGACTGCGGTAGATCTCAGGGGGATCTATGTTCACTCTGCGTTTCACCCAACAGGCCGGAAGCCAGCCGGACAACTACCTCGTTCAAGTGGAGCTCACCGGCGAGGGTCTGATTCGCCAGACGGCCACCGCCCGCTTCGGGTTCGCGCTCAGCGGGCAGGATCGGGAAAACCTGCGCTGGTACCTGGAAGACTACCTGCAGTACCCATTCGACCCTGCGCCCAAAACCGCGGCCCGCGTCGAGAAGCGCATGGCCGAGATCGGAACGGAGCTCTTCCGGGCCCTGTTTCACGCCGCCGACGACGCCCGCGACCTGTGGGCCACGCTGCGCGCCCGGCTGAACGACACCCGCGTGGAGATCATCACCGGAGTGTGGGAGGCAACATCCATCCCCTGGGAGCTGATCCGCGACCCCAAGACCGACACGCCGCTGGCCCTGCGCGCCCGTGCCTTGGTGCGCGCCCAACCCCAGGCCGCGCAACTTCCGCAACTCCCCCAGACCGAGTCCGGCCCCATCCGCATCCTGCTGGTCATCTGCCGTCCCCGCGGAGGCAAGGATGTGGCCTTCCGCTCGGTTGCTACTCGCCTCATCAAGGGGCTGACAGAGGAGGCTCGGCAGGCCTTTCAACTGGACGTGCTACGCCCGCCGACGTTTGAGCGCTTGGGCCGCGTCCTGCGGCAGGCCAAAGCCGCGGGCCGACCCTATCACGTCGTCCACTTCGACGGGCACGGCACCTACCAGGAGGGCCGGCGGGCGCGGTGGCGGTTCAGTCCGCTCCTGTTTGGCGACAACCGTCCCGGCAAGCATGGCTACCTGGTGTTCGAAAACGCGGCGCTGAATGACAACAAGGAGTGGGTCAACGGCCCGGCGCTGGGCAAACTGCTGGCCGAGACGGACGTGCCGGTGCTGGTGCTCAACGCCTGTCTCTCCGCCCACGCCGAAGCGCCTTCCTCCCCCGCATCTGTAGGGGCAAATGGTGGTTCGCCGGTAGGGGCGCGCGGCGGCTCGCCGGTAGGGGCGCGCGGCCGTTCGCCCCTACGCGATGACGTCCACGCTCAGGTGCGCGCTTTTGGCTCCCTGGCCCAGGAGGTGATGGACGCCGGCGCGGCCGGGGTGGTGGCCATGCGCTACAGCGTCTACGTGGTCACCGCGGCGCAGTTCGTGGCCGACCTGTACGCTTCGCTGGCCCAGGGGCACACGCTGGGCCAGGCGGTGACGCTGGGCCGCAAGCAACTGGCGGCCCAACCCCTGCGCACTATTGCCTACGACCCACGCCCGCTGCAGGATTGGTCCGTGCCGCTGGTCTACGAGGCCGCGCCGATCTCGCTTTTCCCGCAGCCTGGGCGAGTGCAAGACTCGCCCCTACGGATCACGGTGGGCGCGGGCGACGCCGCTCCTGCGCGCGGCACGCTTGACGCCAGGCTGCCGCCGCAGCCAGACGTGGGCTTCTTCGGCCGTGACGAGACGCTGCTGGCCTTGGACCGCGCCTTCGACACCCAATCCATCGTGCTGCTGCACGCTTACGCTGGCAGCGGCAAGACGGCCACCGCTGCCGAGTTCGCCCGCTGGTACGCGCTGACCGGCGGCGTGGAAGGGCCGGTGCTCTTCACCTCCTTCGAGCAGTATAAGCCGCTGGCGCGGGTGCTGGATCAGATCGGGCGGGTGTTTGGCCCAGCGCTGGAGGCGGCAGGCATCAACTGGCTGGCCTTGCCCGACGAAGATCGTCGCCAGGTGGCTCTGCAAGTGCTGGCCCAGATTCCGGTGTTGTGGATCTGGGACAACGTGGAGCCGGTGGCGGGCTTTCCGGCGGGAACGAAGTCGGCCTGGAGCGAAGCGGAACAGCGCGAGCTGGCCAACTTCTTGCGGGCGGCGCGGGGGACGCGGGCCAGGTTCCTGCTCACCTCCCGCCGCCACGAGCGCGCCTGGCTGGGCGACCTGCCCCGGCGGATCACCATACCGCCCATGCCCATGTTGGAGCGGGTGCAGTTGGCCCGCGCCCTGGCCGAAAAGCACGGTCACCGCCTGACCGAGGTGGAGGACTGGCGCCCGCTGCTGCGCTTCACCCGCGGCAACCCGCTGACCATCACCGTGCTGGTGGGCCAGGCGCTGCGCGACGGGCTGACGACCAAGACGCAGATCGAAGCATTCGTGGCCCAACTGCGTGCCGGGGAAGCGACCTTCGAGGACGAGGAGAGCGAGGGCCGCGCCAAATCGCTGGGCGCATCGCTGAGCTACGGCTTTGAGCACGCCTTCGGCGAAACCGAGCGCAAACAACTGGCCCTATTGCACTTCTTCCAGGGCTTTGTGAATGTACGTGCACTAGTGTTGATGGGCGACCCTGGTTTTGCGGCGTTCGTCAATTCGCAACCCGGCGCTATCGGTCATTTCGAATGCCTGCCCGAAGTGCGCGGCCTGACCCGCGAGGCAGGCATCCGACTGCTCGACCGCGCCGCCGAAGTGGGCTTGCTCGCCGGACTCGGTGGCGGTTACTACACCATCCACCCTGCCCTGCCCTGGTACTTCAAGAGCCTCTTCGACCAATACCACCCCCAATCGCCAA
>CAZPMV010000350.1:0-3496 GCA_964587335.1 uncultured Anaerolineales bacterium | reverse complement strand
CGCTCCAGCTTGCCAATGTAGATGTACGAGACGTGCATGTCGTTGATGATCTGCTGGGCGCGGCCGATGTCGGGCGTGGTGAAGAACTCCCGCGCCAGCGTTTCCCGCGGGCCGACCTGCACGTCGCCATAGCGCTGCTCGCTCTGATGCGCACCCAGGAGGGTTGGCAGACCGGTGAAGGACGAGACCCTCATGCCGCCCTCCCGATAGTAATCAATGCGCCCTTCCGCCACCACCGGCGTGCCGCGCACGTTCTCCAGAAGCCAGTTGATGGCCTCGTAGTCGTATTTCAGCTCAATGACGTTCGAGGCGTCGGGCCAGGTGTAGGAGCCCACGCTCATGAAGGCCATGCCATCGAGCGTGCCCAGCGGCGGACGCTCACCAGGGAAGCGATCGCTTACCCGCGCCGGTGTGCCCAACAGCAGGAAGGCCAGACTGCCTACTAGCAGCAGGGCGAAGGCCACTGACCAAAGGCTGCGCACCCAGCGAAATCGCCACGACTGCACCGCCCGCCAGACGCGGGGCAGCGCCGCCGCCGTCCCCAACCCCAGCAGCACCCAGACCTGGATGTAGAACTTGAAAAGCGTGTTCATACGGCGGTGATCACCGCCTTGCAGGAAATCCTTGAGGTAGACGAACTCCACGCCCATAAGCACCAGCAATCCGGTGAAGATCAGTACAGTGGTGAAGAGTTTCTCCGCCGTCATCCGGCGGCGCAGGAGGAGCACGCCCGCTGCTACCAGCGGCAGCAACAGCGTCGCCGGCACCGTGCACTTGAGCAGGGCCAGGACGATAGTCAGGACGATCAGCAGGCCCACCACGATCCGCCCAATCAGGTAGCCAGTTGACCCGCTCACCAGCAGGCTATGCAAGCGGGCAAAGCGTGGCGCTTGTTCCCAGCGGTCGAGCAGCAGCCGCAGCCATCGCAGCAGCCCCAGCCGTGCCCGGCGGCGGCGCAGCTCAATCAGAAGGTAGGTCAAGGTCAAGAAGATGAAGAAGCCCCAGATGTTGAGCCACTGCCCCAGGCTGGTCTTCACCTTCACCAGCCCCACGCCGCCAGCGCCCAGCGCCTCGTATGAATGGAAGAAGGGATAGTAAAGCCCCAGCGAGAGCACGGCCAGCGCGACGGCGAAGCCGACGGTCGGCAGCCAGCGGATGCGCCCATAACCACGCCACTCCCTTACCAGGTAGACCAGCACGCCCAGCCCTAGGTAGGTGGGCAGATCCCAGGTGTTGATGGCCGCCAGCGCGCCCAGCGTCAGCGGCAGCATAAGGAAGCTCAACACTCTTTCAATCCAGCCCCTGCTGTCCCCGTGGGTGCTGTGACCGGCCAGCAGATTCAGCGCCAGGGCCAGGAAGAGCACGGTGAAGGGAATGCCGATCATGTGTGGGTGCAAATCGGCAAAAAGAAAACTCCAGTAGGGAAACTCGTTGATGGTAGGAGGAATAACGCGGGTGGGCTCCCAGTAGTTGTAAGCAGGCAACCTCTGCCCGGTGGTGATGACTGTCTTCAGCCCCCCTACCGCCCGCACCAGCGTCTGCACCCCCAGAATGCCGCTCTGGAAACCACTGCCGCTCACACCGGCCAGTCGGCGCAGCACCACCGCCATGCCGTCCAGATTGCCCAACACGGCCACGAAGAGCGAGCCCAGCAGCCCTGCCAGCAGCCCTCTGCTCCACCAATTGCGATTTGCCACCTGCGACTTGCGGCCTGCCACTTGGTACCCGGCGAGGTTATACACCACCGAGAATGCCCCACTGACTGTGAGAGCAAACAGCGTCGGCACCGCCAGATTGAAGGCCACCGATGCCTGGATGCCGGTCAGCTTGATGAGCACAGCCACCAGATACTGGCCGTAGTAGTAGTAGTTCATGTACCCGCCAGCGAAGTAGGGGTCGTAGGGTGGGAAGTAGGGACTGCGGGTGATGGCGTTGAGGAAGGCGAACTCCATGAACTTCTCGCCCCCCTGCCACGGCTGCCACAGGTCGGGGTTCAGCAAGCGGATGCCTACAAAGGCCAGGAAGGCCAGTCCGAGCAGCCCCTCGCAGAAGAGGATGAACCGCCGCTGCGCCTGCCAGAAGCGAGCGAACTCCGGCCGGTTCCGCCGCCATAGCCAGATGCTGAGCAGCGCCAGCAGCAGGATCCCCAGCCAGATGGTTAGCAGGCTGTTCTTCATCAAATGCAGACTGGCCAGCAGCCAGTTGATGTAGCCGACGATCAGCCAGCCCAGCCCCCGGGCGAAGAGGTAGCCCCGGTCCCGCAGGTTGCTGAAGATGACGAAGGTGAGCGGCCAGGCAGCCAGTCCCAGCAGCGCCAGCGCCAGCCACCAGACCAGCACGGCGCCGACGGTCGAGCGACTGGCCCAACGATTCCAGCGGAAGTCGTGCACCACCGGCAGCTCGTCCACCGGCCGGTCGAGCAGCAGCGACTTGCGCTCCTTCTCCGGCTGCGGAGGCTGCGGCGGGGAAGACCCCTCCGAGGTTGGCCACAAGCGGGCCAGGAGAATCGGCTCCCCTACGTAGTGCGGTATCGCCCCCTCCCAACTGGAGCCCAGTAGGTCATCCCACTCAACATCGCTGAGTTGCTGCACCTTCTGGAAGACGATGGGCTTGGGATGGTCGTAGACGGTGAAGCTCTCGTCGGCGCTGTCGTCGCGGAAGACCAGCGGCCCCAGGCGGGGGTAGGTGGTGAACTCGGCGACCTTCTCGAAGCCCAGTTGTCCGCCGAACAGCAAGTCGTAGTACTTCGTGGTCAACGGGTAACGCTCCGGCAGGCGGGGGATGGACGCGTAGAGCCGGTTGGACGACAGCACGATGTAGTCCGCCTCCTGCAGGCGGGAGCGCAGGAGTTGGTACTTGGACTCGTTGTCATCTTCGTAGAGAGGCAAGTCCACGATGCGGTAACCGTGCGAGCCCCAATCGGCCCCCGGCTCCGGCAGGCCCAGCGGAAGGTCATCGTCCCAATGCTCTGAGGCCAACACCGAGCCATCGGGAACATTGGCGTAGATCCAGCGGGAGGCGGCAATCCACGGATGAGTGTATCGGTAGACGCCGTTGACGAAAGCCATAGCCCAGAGCATGGTCAGAAGCAAGATAACGAGGGAAATGAGGGAAACAGGGGAAATCGAAGAAATGAGGGGAACGAGGGGACGTCTCCCCTCCTTTCCTTCTCTTCCTTCTTCTTCTTCCTTTCCATCCTCTGCCTTTCTTCCAAACCAACGGTCAATGGCAGACAGCATCCCTACTCCCATCACGCACAGCAGCGGCACCACCGGTGACATATAGCGCATGAACTTGGCCAGGAATAGGCCGGTGATGCCGAAGTAGGGGACGATCCAAGAGAGCAGGATCCATTCGCCCGTCTTGGCCTTGCCCAGAAGCGCCCGCAGCAGGGCCCAGGCCAATCCGGCCAGAGCCACGATCCCCAACGGCCAGCCCATACCCCACTTCAGTTGCTGCTCGAAGAAGTAGATGTAAGGCACAGTGCCGCGGTACT
>CAZPMV010000349.1:0-3503 GCA_964587335.1 uncultured Anaerolineales bacterium | reverse complement strand
GACTGGTAGACCGGTATGGAAGCCGGCGGATGCTCGCTGTGTGCGCCGTCACCTCGATGCTGACACCGTTGTCAGCGATCGTGCTGGGGCGAGTTGGCTGGGTCGGCCTGTTGCCGGTGGTCTTTTTAGGCGGGGCCACATTTAACGGGCGCGGGGTGGGCTTTTCCAGCGCGTTGCTGGAACTGGCCCCCGCCGCCGAGCGGCCCACGTATTCCGCGCTCAACGCCGTGCTGATTCTGCCGGTGGCTTTTCTGTCGTTGGCGGCCGGCGCGCTATTGCAATGCTGGTCGTACCAAACGTTGTTCCTCATCGCCGCGGCGTTTATCGCTATGGGGGCGCTATTGACGCAGCGACTGCCAGACTCTAATGGTATCGGGAAAAGTGAGGTATTCGCTTGAACCAGACATACAGCCGTTTGGATTCCAAGGTCGAGATTGAAGGCTTTGAGGCCCGTCACTATGATCTGCTGATGAACCTCATCACGGCCGGCACCTATCCCTTCTTCATCCGCCGGGTCGTGCGGGATATGGCGATCCAAGCAGAAGAGGCCATCCTCGATTTAGGGTCGGGCAGCGGGCGCAACGCCTGCCTGATGGCCAGCTGTCTCTCCGACCGAGGGCAAATCGTGGGGTTGGATATCGGCGCAGAGATGCTGGAGCAGGCCCAGCGGCGCTGCCGTCATCTATCCAACGTCATGATGGAAAAGCAGCATATTGAGGAACCCTTGCCCTACCGTGAGGAATTTGACAAGGCCTTTGTTTCTTTCGTCTTGCACGGCTTTATCCAGGAGGATCGGCTGCGCATTGTCGAAAACGTCTATCAGGCGCTCCGGCCCGGCGGGCAGTTTATCATCCTGGACTATAATGAGTTCGAGCCGAAGAAATCGTTCTGGCCCGTGCGGTTTGCCTTTCGTCATTTAGAATGTCCGCTGGCCACCGACTTTGTACGCCGTGACTGGCGGGTGATCTTGCGGGAGCGAGGATTCGGTGACTTTCAGGTTCACCGCTACTACTTTGGCTACCTGCGGCTGTTGGCCGCGCGCAAAATAGCATAGCATGATTGGAGATATTCATGTGAGGGTTTTTGCCGACCTGTTTTCCGCCGTGCAATCACTGCACGAGCGGGCGGGCGAAAAGAACATTCGGCGAGACGTACCTGCTGCGGTCGGGAAGAGCAATGTGCCACACCGCCCTGCTCTGAAGGAGGCGAGTGTCGGCATGAACTATGAAAGAAGGTGAGTGAGATGGGTCGAGGTCGTGCAAGTGGAAGCGCCCGCGGTGGTGGTGCTGGCCGTGGCGGCGGACGCGGGCCGGGCCGGATGGGTGGCCCTAAGGCCGCCGGACCCGGTGGTGACTGTGTCTGCCCCAACTGCGGGCATCGAGAGCCGCACGTGGTAGGCCAACCCTGCTACCAGAGAAAGTGCCCCAAGTGTGGCACGCAGATGACCCGCTAGTAGAGCGGGGATGGGAGGACGCCCGGCGCCCGCCGGATGCCGCGTCCCCCCTGAGAGAGGTACACAAGTCGAAAAAGGAGGCAAATCCTATGTTTGTGCGCGATCGTATGAGTTCGCCAGTAGTGACAGTAACACCAGACATACCGTTTCAGGATGCCCTGAAGTTGATGCGTGATCACCGGTGTCGACGACTTCCGGTGGTAAACAAGAGAGGCAAGCTCGTCGGCATCGTCTCTGAGCGTGATCTGTTGCATGTCTCGCCGTCGCCGGCCACCTCGCTGAGTATTTGGGAAATAACCTATCTGCTCTCCAAGATCCAGGTTCGGGAAATCATGACCAAGGAAGTCATCACCACCACGCCAGACACCCCTATCGAAGACGCGGCCCACTCGATGGCGGATAACAAGATCGGTGGGCTGCCGGTCGTGGATGAACGCAACCGCGTCGTCGGCGTGATCACCGAAACAGACATCTTCAAGGCTTTCACGGAGATGTTCGCTGGGGGTCATTCCGGTTTGCGTCTGACCCTGCAAATCCCGGAGGGGAAGGGCGTCCTTTTGGACTTGTGCAAGGCCGTTCTTGCCTTGGGCGGCAGCATCGTGAGCGTCGGTTCCTTTTATGGTGACGTGTCTGGTGAGCGAGGGCTGGTCGTGAAGGTCAAGGATGCGAGTAAGCGCCAACTGGTGGATACCCTGGAGGCCCTTGGTGACCACGTGGTTGATGCCCGTGATGTGTAGCTCAGGAGCGGCCGTTCACCTCGTGCCGTCCCAACAATACAAAATGACATAGCTGTCCAAGACTGAGAAGCCTCTCCCCGCCGACGCCATTTTGCGGGTGGTCGACGCCCACCAGACCGGCTTGATTGTGATGGGCAGTCGTGGCCGCGGCGAACTGACAAAGTCTCCTTCTAGACAGTGTGAGCCGTCGCGTGCTGGCCCACACTCACGCGCCAGTGATGGTCGCCGGCGTCGAGGAATGAGGAAACAGAATAAGGTGGTCCCGACCGCTGGCGACCACGCCGGAAAAGCCAAGCAAGAAGCGATTTAGACGACACAGGAGGTCAACATGTACAACACCATATTGGTCCCGTTGGATGGATCGAAGCGAGCGGAGGCTATATTGCCCCATGTAGAGGAACTGGCCCAGCGCTATGACGCCAGGGTGATCTTCCTACAAGTGGTCGAGCCAATCCCCGTTATCGTGGGGCCTGAGGGAATCATGGGGCCTGAGGGAGCCTATGTGGTATCGCATCAGGAAGAATCCGAGCGACGGACGAAGCGAGCGGAATCCTACCTGGCTGCTCTACAGGGACAGTTCCGCGAGAAAGGCATTGAGGCTCGGACCCTGGTTGCCAACGGCCCTGTCGTGGAAGAGATCACAAACGCCGCCGAACGTGGGAGTGCGGACCTCATTGCTATAGCCAGTCACGGCCGGAGCGGCTTGTCCCGGGTCTTCTATGGGAGCGTGGCGGCTGGCGTGCTGCACCGTGTAGACCGGCCCCTGCTGCTTATCCGATCACAGAGTGGGGAATGAGGAAAGCCACGCTCACTGCATACGTCACAACTGTGAGCACAAAGAGCAGCACATAGCGGGGCAGCCCTGCTATCAGAAATAGTGCTTTGAGTGCAACACGCAGATGACTCGCGCATAGGGCACAGATGAACGGCGCCCAGCACTCCGCGCATGCTGGGCACCTGGTCGCCTGTGATAAACGGTGCCCAGGTAACACACGTCCCGTCGCGGTCGCCGCAGCGGTTGCCAGGCGAAACACATTCATATCACAAAGAGGAGTAATAGCGGCAAATGAGCCAGCAACTGATTGACGAGAAATCACAGAAAGAACTGAGAGAGAAGTTTCAACGAGAACTCCAAAACGAGGTAAGTCTGTCCGTCTTTGTAGGATCAAAGAACAAAGAATACTGTGATTTCACAGTTCAACTGTGTGAGGAATTGAGTGAGCTGGATAGCAGAATTGCGCTCACAGTGTATCAAGGTAGCGATGAGGAGGCGGTCAGGTTGGCCATCACTCGAACTCCGACCGTGCTCATCG
>CAZPMV010000348.1:0-3507 GCA_964587335.1 uncultured Anaerolineales bacterium | reverse complement strand
GCTATCCCGATGGCGAGGGCTTCCCGGTCATCACCCTGATGCACAACACCTCTGAGGGGCACGCCAAGATCGCCCAGGCCATCGCCGCCATGTGGAGTGACACCCTCAACATCGAGGTCAGCGTGGAGAACCAGGAGTGGAAGGTCTACCTGCAGACGGTGGATAAGGACACTCCACTGGAGGAGGCGCCGCACGTCTGGCGTCTGGGCTGGTGCGCCGACTACCCCGATGCCAACAACTGGCTGCACGAGGTCTTCAACGCCGAAGAGGGCGACAACAACGCCCGGGCGACTCCGGGCAAGTTCGAGGAGCTGACCAAGGCCGCTCAGTTGGAGCAGGATCCCGAGGCCCGCAAGGCGCTGTACAAAGAGGCCGAGAAGATCCTCAACGAGGACGAGGCCCGCATCATCCCGCTCTACTACTACACCACCGTCACGCTGACCAAGCCGTGGGTCACCTTCCGCACCTTCGGCGAGATGGGCGGCAGCTCCTTCTTCAAGTGGAAGATCGACTGGGAGGCCAAGAAGGCCGCGTTGGGCATGTAGAGATCGGTGCGCTGTCTGAGATCTACGGTTCGGATGTCGGTAGAATCAACCATCCAGGCTAAGAAGGGACTCAGCGGCGACACAGAAGTTTACGTTAGCGCCCCCCGCCGCGCGCGGGGGGCGCTAATCCCTGGCCCGCTGGCGGGGGCGACGATTGCGCACATGCCCGCAGCATGTACTCAGTCGTTGCCATCGCTGATGATTGGGGTGCCTTCCCCACAACTGGTGGCGAGGAGTTGCACATACTGATGGCGAGGAGTTGCACATATTTTGATGGCGAGGAGTTGCACTCCGAGCCCTTTCGGACTTCGCGTGGCGCTCGGCGTGGACGACAGTCCACGCCCCCAGATGTAGTGGGCGATGCTTACAGGCCAGTCAGATTCGGGGACTATCGTCCCCTATGAGCAAGAGAACCACGCGAAATCCTGGAGACCCTGCACTCCGAGCCCTTGTTCGGGAGTGCAACTCCCTCACATCAGGTAGGGTAAATCACTGCTTCGGGCAAGCAGATCAGCCACTACTTACAATGACTCTTCGTAACCTTCTCAAGCGTTGTCCAAGGAGGGAATCATGACCAAATACCTCATTCGGCGCGTCCTCTGGGCCATCCCTGTCCTCCTCTTGGTGTCTCTGGTGGTCTTCGTCCTCATCCGCGCCATCCCCGGAGGGCCGTTCGACTTCGTGGGAGACAAGGCCCTGCCGCCATCGGTGGTCAAGAACCTGGAGGCCAAGTACCATCTTGACTGGCCCGTATGGCAGCAATTCTGTGCGTACGTGTTTGGTGACAGTATCTGCACCCTGGGCAAGGAGTCAGGAAGTGGCGGGCTCATCCAGGGCGACCTGGGGCCCTCCTACCGCTACCGCGGGCGCACTGTGAACGATATCATCAGTACCGGCCTGCCCGTGTCCGCCCAATTGGGTATCATGGCCATGGCCATAGCGGTCATCCCCGGGGTCCTGCTGGGGGTGCTTGCCGCCCTGAAGCAGAACAGCGCCATGGACTACGGGGCGACCTTCGCGGCCATCCTCGGAGCTTCGATCTCCAACGTCGTCTTGGGGCCCATGCTCATCTTCATCTTCGCCCTGGAGTTGGATTGGTTCCCCGTGGCCCGCTGGGGTGTCTCAGCACCCTACTTCCTCGGTTTTATCCCTGCACCCACAGCCAAGTTCTGGCTCCACGCCGCACTGCCGGTTATCACTCTGGGCAGTGGCCTGGCGGCGCGCATCACCCGGCTCACCCGGGCCAGCCTGCTGCAGGTTGTCAGGGAAGACTACATCCGCACCGCCCGGGCCAAGGGGCTGCGCGAGCGGGTGGTGGTCATGCGCCATGCCCTGAAGAACAGCCTCATCCCCGTGGTGACCATGCTCGGCCCCATGTTTGCTGCCGTGCTCACGGGGACGTTCGTGGTGGAACAGCTCTTTGCCATCCCCGGCCTGGGGAAGCACTTCATCACTAGCATCGGTAACCGCGACTACCCCGTGGTCATGGGCACGACGTTGCTCTACGGCGTGGCCATAGTCGTCGCCAATCTCTTCGTGGACATCAGCTACGCCTGGCTGGATCCCCGCATCCGCTACGACTGAGATGGGCTACGAGTGCATTCGTAGACCAAAGGAGCAGAATCATGGCTGTAGCTGAAAAGCCTTACGTTGAGACTGACTTCGCACTCCGCAAGGAGCGCAGTCCCTGGGGGGACGCCTTCCAACAACTACTCAAACACAAAGTGGCTGTCGGCTCTGGTGTATTCATCATCCTTCTGATCCTGATGGCTCTTTTCGCCAGTTTCTTGGCCCCATTTCCTTACGCCAGGGCCAGTTTCAAGGATAACTATGCACCCGCCGGCAGCATCACGCAGTTGGAGAAGCCCGAGTTCGCAGGCAAAAGGTACTGGTTGGGCGCCGACTACCTGGGGCGGGACATTCTCAGCCGCACTATCTTTGGCGCGCAAGTGTCGCTGGCCGTCGGTTTCGTCGGCGCCGGAGTGAGTATGATCATCGGCGTCGTCTACGGACTCGTCTCCGGATACAGCAGTGCCCGGATAGACAATATCATGATGCGCTTCGTGGATTTCCTCTACGCCTTGCCCCTGATCATCTTCGTCATCCTCATGCAGGTGTTCTTCAAGGCCCAAGCCCGACACGTAACTCAGGGAGCGGCCAGTTTCTGGACACCCTTCGTGGCGATTGACCAGAAGTTGGGCGGGATGTTCTTCCTGTTCGTCGCCCTGGGCGTATTGAACTGGCTGGGCATGGCGCGCCTCACCCGGGGGCAGGTGCTTTCCTACAGGGAGAAGGAGTTCATCGAGGCCGCCCGCATGGTGGGGGCCAGCGACATGCGCATCGTGTTCAAGCACTTGCTGCCCAACGTGTTGGGGCCCTGTATCGTGGCCGAAACGCTGACCATTCCGGGTTACATCTTCCTTGAGGCCTTCCTGAGCTTCATCGGCCTGGGCATTGATGCGCCACGGCCCAGTTGGGGCAACATGATCTCCGAGAACTACGCTGGCCTGTATGCCGTGCGCGGGCAATCGCTGGGCGAAATACTCGTTGACTCCCATATGCTCTCCGTGCTTGTGCCCTCCATTGCTCTGACGGTGACGGTGCTGGCCTTCAACTTCCTGGGCGATGGGCTGCGGGATGCCTTCGACCCCCGCCTGCGGGAGTAGAACACGGACTGCAGGACAATAGAACGCGGATTGCAGGACAACAACGGATCACGCCTCTCTGGTCTACCGTAGGCTGGAGAGGCGTTTGCTTTGCCCAAAAGCAAACGCCCCTTGTTCGTTAGGAGAACAAGCGGCGTTCATGCTAAGTCCTCTGGCCTGGCTGGCGATTATGCCAAACCCCGCAGCGCCCGCCAAACCTTCTCCGGCAACAGCGGGATGCTGGGAATCAGCACGCCGGTAACATCATAGACAGCATTGGCCACCGCTGGCGCCACGCCGTTCAGCGGAATCTCGGC
>CAZPMV010000347.1:0-3531 GCA_964587335.1 uncultured Anaerolineales bacterium | reverse complement strand
ACTATTACCTGGCGCAACGCCTCGCTGAGCAACGGCTGCGGGATTGCCAGCGAAAAGCCGAGATGCGTCGCATGCTGCAGCAGGCGGGGGTGGATCAGCAAGGCTGGCTGGCTCTCGGGGCCTGCAAGCTGCTGTCGGGGCTAGGCTGCCTGTTGGTGGCTCTGGGCCGGCGGTTGGAGCGCGTGGCGAGGTCGCCGGTAGCCCCGTCCGCAGGGCTGCCAAGAGTCAGCGTCGCGTCGCCTGTCAGGTAAATGACGAGAGCACAAACAGGCGGTGATTCTGATCGGGTTCCTGCGCAAGTATCCCATCGCTAGCGAATCAGTCCGGCAGTCGCGGGATGATCAAGAGCAGCATTGTGTCTCCTCCTTTGAGCGGGTGAGGGGGCGTTGGTCGGGACGCCCCCTCTCACCCGCAAAGACGGGCCAGGCAAGAGGAGCCTGTGAGAGGGGACTTGTGACCAGCAGTGGATGTCAGGGTGCCAAGAGACTGCGGTCAAGCATCCCGCTGAAGGATAGGGTATGATCAGGCTAAGCTCGCGGCCTGGCTTTGCTGATCAGATAACATCTCTCTGATCATAAGGCATCGCTATCACAAACTGGAGGTACAGAGTGAATCAGTTGAACGAACAACAGTTGCAGCAGCACGTCAATGTCCTGGGCTGGCTGCACATCGTGGGCAATGCCATCATGCTCTTGCTGGGATGCTTCATCTTTGCCCTGCTCTGGGGCATCGGTGCTGCCACAGGTGATCTGGAGGCCACCAGGATACTCGGCATCGTCGGGACCACCGTTGGCGCACTGCTGGTGGTGCTGGGGATACCGGGCATTGTGGCCGGCTATGGACTGCTGCGGCGAAAGGCATGGGGTCGCATCCTGGCCCTGGTCGTGGGCTTCCTGGGCCTGGTCAACTTCCCGCTAGGGACGGCCATCGGCATCTACACGTTCTGGGTGCTGCTGCAAGACGCGGCCATACAGGATTTCGCCTCGTCTCCCTCATCCACCTAGCGTGGCTATGAGATAGGTGAAGGGCGACCAAATCGCTGCTTGGCTCCACCAAGCGGCGATGACGGAGCGGGAGGCGGGGGAGATCTTTCTCGGCCGGGGCGATAGGCAGACGAAGGAGAAATAACATGGCACAAGCGATCGAAGTGAGCGACCTGCGTAAGTTCTACGGTTCAGTCCGTGCCGTCGATGGCATCACTTTCGAGGTCCAAGAGGGAGAGATCTTCGGGATGGTGGGCCCCAACGGGGCGGGCAAGACGACTGCGATTGAGTGCATCGAGGGGCTGCGCCGACCCGACGGGGGAGGCGCGACCGTGCTGGGGATGGATCCGCAACGGGATGGTTATGAACTGCGGGAGCGCATCGGCGTGCAGTTGCAGGAGGCTTCTTTGCCTAACCGGATCAAGGTCTGGGAGGCGCTGGACCTCTTCGCCGCCTTCTACCGCCGGTCGGTGGACTGGCCTTCCCTGCTGGAGCAACTGGGTCTGGCCGAGAAGAGCAACGGTTCTTTCGCCAAACTCTCTGGCGGCCAGAAGCAGCGGCTGTTCATCGCCCTGGCACTGCTCAACGATCCGGATCTGGTCTTCTTGGACGAATTGACCACCGGTCTGGACCCCCAGGCCCGCCGGGCCATGTGGGACCTGGTGCGTAGCATACGCGAACGGGGCAAGACCGTGTTCCTGACCACGCACTTCATGGAGGAAGCGGAGCGGTTGTGCGACCGGGTGGCGATCATGGATCAGGGGAGAATCGTGGCCCTGGACACGCCGGAGAACTTGATCGAGTCTCTGGGAGTCGAGAACCGCGTGGTCTTCAGTGTGAATGGCCGCTTTGACGAGGAGTCGCTGGGGGCGGTTCCCAGCGTCACCCGGGTGGAGCGGGTTGGGGAGCGAGTGGTGGTCTACGGCCAAGGCGAGCGGTTCGTCGGCCGCGTGGTGAACGGGCTGGAGTCAGCCGGCATCCGCTTCCGTAACCTGCGTACAGAGCAGCCGACGCTGGAAGACGTGTTTCTGGCGCTGACCGGAAGGCGGATGAGGGAGTGAGAAGATTGCACACTTCGTCGTGATGCTTCGACGCTGAGAGCAGCCGAAGCGTGCTCAATCGAACGATGGCGATCTATACGGAGGTGACCGATGCGCAGTTTATGGAAATTGACCCTGGTGGAAGCGAAGCTGTTTGTGCGTGAGCCGTTTGCGGCTTTCTTCACGTTGGCCTTCCCGCTGATGATGCTGTTCATCTTCGGCAGTATCTACGGCAATGACCCAACCCCGTTCTTTGACGGCCGGGGTTCAGTGGATGTCTCGGTACCGCGCTACACGGCTATGATCATCGCCAGCGTCGGGATGCTCTCTATTGCCATCAACATGTCAGTGTATCGGGAAAAGGGCGTTCTACGCCGCTACCGCGCCACGCCCCTGCGACCGCAGACCGTTCTGGCAGCAACGGTTCTGGTCAACCTGGCCATGACCTTGCTGGGCACACTCCTGCTGATCATCGCCGCGAAAGTGATCTACGACCTGCGCTTCGACGGAAACCCGCTGGCCGTACTCGTCGGCTTCGTCTTGGCTTCTCTGAGCTTCTTCAGCTTAGGCTTCGTCATTGCCGGCCTGGCGCCTACAGCCCGCGTCGCCCAGGTCGTGGGTATGGTCATCTTCTATCCGATGCTCTTTCTCTCCGGAGCAGGCCTTCCGAGTGAAATGCTGCCAGAGGGCATCCGCTCATTCAGCAAGTTCCTGCCCCTGACCCACGTAGTCACTCTCCTGGAAGGACTGTGGTTTGGCAGTTCCCTGGGCGACCATCTGACGGAGGTAGCTGTGCTGGGAGGGATGATGGTGGTGGGAGTAGTCGTCGCCACCCGGACGTTCCGCTGGGAATAGGGAGGTAGCCAGGAATCGGGAGGCAACTGCGGCGCGCTGTTGGTGGTGCTGGGCATACAGGGCATGGTGGCCGGCTATGGACTGCTGCGGCGAAAGGCATGGGGTCGCATCCTGGCCATGGTCGTGGGCTTCCTGGGTTTCCTGGGTTTGGTCAACTTCCCCCTGGGGACAGCCATTGGCATCTATACCTTCTGGGTGCTGCTGCAGGACTCGGCTGCCGACTACTTCATGTCCTGACGCGAATGGTGGACTGGAGTGCATCGTCTCTGACGATGCGGCAAAGTCGGAGACTTTGCACTCCGGTAGTCCCGGTGATACCTCCGCGTAGTGGAGAGGGAAGGGCATCAACACAGCATGGGCAGAGTGACAAGCGGAGAAGATGAGGTGTAACTCAAAGCCATCACCGACTCTAGGGAAAAAACGGGGCCAAAAGCCATCAGCGGATTGAGCGGATGAAGCGGATGAAAACGAAACAAATCCGCTCAATCCGCTGACAATCTTTGGTTTTTTCAGAGGAGTCATCACCCTATTGGCCATCAGGCCAAGAAGAAGATTGGCCACCTGGCCAATAGCGAAATCACCCAGATGGCCGATGCGCGAATTTGACATCTGTGGTATGATGTGGCGAAAATGAAACAAGATGACGTTCCACG
>CAZPMV010000346.1:0-3546 GCA_964587335.1 uncultured Anaerolineales bacterium | reverse complement strand
CGCAAGATCACAAGGAATCCAAGAGCGTTGAATCCCAAGCAAGATAGTCATTCCAGAAAACAGAAACACACAAAAGGAGAAAGAATCATGGCTAAGGTAACACGAGAGATGGTGGAGAGGGCGGGGATCGATGTTGACCAACTGTTGGAACTGCTGGTCAAGAATGCTGCCGCTGAGCTCACCACCTATTACTACTACACGATCCTGCGGGTCAATCTGATTGGCCTGGAAGGAGAAGGGATCAAGGAGATCGCTGAGGTCGCTCGCATTGAGGACCGCAACCACTTCGAGGCCCTCGTTCCCCGCATCTACGAGCTGGGCGGGGAATTGCCTCAGGACATGAAAGAGTTCCATGATATGTCCGCTTGCCCACCAGCATACCTGCCTGAGGACCCGACAGACGTCAAGGCAATGTTGACGGTCCTGGTGGAAGCCGAGAGATGCGCCGTGCGGGGATATACCCAGGTCTGCAACATGACCGCTGGCAAGGATCATCGAACCTACGATTTGGCTCTGGCGATCCTCAACGAGGAGATAGAGCATGAATCGTGGTTCTCCGAGTTCCTGGGCGAGGGCCCTTCTGGCCACTTCATGCGGCGCGGCGAGACCTCTCCCTTCGTGTCCAAGTTCCTGAGGTAAGTCCAATTCGGCAAAGGGGAGGCCTGTGCCATTCAGGGTCTCCCCGATGCTTCTACTCGATGGGTAGAGGCAAAGGTCTGTAGGACAGGGCTGGAGCGCAACAACTCCGACCCAATTCTTACCAGTCGCCTCTTCAAGGTTCTTGGAGATGCAAAAGTTCACGAAAGAGGAACTTGCCCGGTACAATGGTAAGGACGGAGCACCCGCTTTCATAGCCTACCAGGGCAAGGTGTACGACGTATCCCGCAGCTTCCTGTGGCAGAAGGGCCGGCATCAAGTTCTGCACGATGCTGGAGCGGACTTGACTGACGATCTTGACCAAGCACCTCACGGCGCGGATTTGCTGGAAAGGGTTCCTGTGATTGGAAGGCTGAGTGAGGATTGACGCTGCGCCCCGCTCGTGGCGGTAGGGTTCAGTCTTGGCTCATCGGTAGGCTCACCGTTCCCCGCGCTCTGCCCGCTGCGTTGTGTCGCGGGCGAAACGGGCGCGCTGGTCAGATACCCGATAGCCGGCGAGGAATTCTTCCTTGAACTGCATGAACCTGCCATCGGTAATGGTCGCCCGCACTTGCTCCATGAACCGCAGCATGAAGTGCAGGTTGTGCAGCGTGGCCAGCCGCAGGCCCAGGATCTCCTGGGCTTTGAAGAGGTGGCGAAGGTAAGCGCGGGAGAAGTGCTGGCAGGTGTAGCAGGTGCAATCGGGTCCGATGGGTGAGGGGTCATCGGCGTATCGGGCGTTGCGGATGTTCATGCGGCCTGCGCTCGTCAGCAGGGCGCCGTTGCGAGCCACCCGCGTGGGCAGCACACAATCGAAGATGTCCACGCCGCGGGCGACGCTCTCCAGAATGTCCTCCGGCGTGCCCACGCCCATCAGGTAGCGAGGGCGATCGGCCGGCAGTTCCGGCGTCGTGGCTTCCAGCGTGGTGTACATCTGCTCCTTGGTCTCGCCCACGCTCAGGCCGCCGATGGCGTAACCAGGGAAGTCGAGGGCGCTGAGGAAGCGGGCGCTCTCCCGCCTCAGGTCGGGGAAGACGCCGCCTTGCAGGATGCCGAAGAGGGCCTGATCGTCCCGCCGCTGCGCCGCACGACAGCGTTCAGCCCAAAGGTGCGTGCGGCGAAGCGCTTGACCCAGATAGTCGCGATCCAGCGGGACGGCGCATTCGTCCAGGCACATGATGATGTCCGCTCCCAGATTCTCCTGAGTCTCGATGACCAGTTCCGGCGTGAAGCGCTGCTCCGAACCGTCAATGTGCGAGCGGAAGGTGACGCCGTCATCGTCCACATGGCGCATGTGGGCCAGGCTGAAGACCTGGAAGCCGCCGGAATCAGTGAGGATGGGGTGCTCCCAGCCCATGAAGCAGTGCAGCCCGCCCAGCCGGGCGATGCGCTCCGCGCCCGGTCGCAGGTAGAGGTGATAGGCATTGGCGAGGATGAGGTCGGCTCCCAGTGTTTCCAGTTCATCAGGCGCTAGCGTTTTGACCGTGGCCTGCGTGCCCACAGGGGCGAAGACAGGCGTGGGAATGATGCCGTGAGGCGTGTGGAACCAACCGCAGCGGGCCGCGCTGTGAGGATCATTGGCCGTGATGTCAAAGGCAAAGTTGAAGCTCACGCCTTCACCTCATGCACTCGTTGCCTCATCACTGCCTTATCACCTCACTGCCTCAATCAGCCGCTCAATCTCCGCTTCGGTGTTGTAGAAGTGCGGAGAGACGCGGATGTATGGCCCACGGGCGGAGACGATGATGCCGGCCGCTTTCAGCCGCTCGGCGAGGGCTTCAGGGTCCTCTTGGGGAACGAAGGAGATGATGCCCGAGCGCTCCCCTGGGCAGGCGTGGGGTGTGATGATCTCGTAACCGTCAGCCTTCAAGCGTGCCAGCAGGTGGTCGGTCAGTGCAAGGATGCGCGCCTCGATGCGCTCGATGCCGGCGTCGAGCAGCAACTGCAGGCTGGCTCCCATACCGGCGATCCCTAGATAGTTGAGCGATCCCACCTCGAAGCGCCGGGCGTTGGGGAACCAGCCGGAGTCATAGCGGAAGAACTCCTCGTGTTCGACCACGCCTCGCCAGCCCCCCATGACCAGATCGAGTTCAGGCAGCCGCTGACGGCGGCAATACAGGAAACCAATGCCGATGGGGCCCAGTAGCCACTTTGGCGCACCGGCAGCCAGGAAATCCACACCGCACTCGTTCACGTCCAGTGGCAGCGCGCCCAGGCCCTGGATGCCGTCTACGCACAGCAGCGCCCCGTTCTGGCGGCAGAGTTCGCTGACGGCTGCCAGGTCGTTGCGATAGCCTGTGAAGAACTCCACGAAACTCAGGGCTACCATCCGCGTGCGGTCGTCCATTTGTTCAGCGATAGCTTCCAGGGGAATGCGGCCTTGCCGCTCCTGGGCGAAGCGCACCTCGACTCCTTTGCGGCCTAGGTTGAGCCAGGGGTAGACATTGGCCGGGAACTCCGTTTCGGCGCAGACCACGTTGTCACCGGCCTGCCAGTCGAGGCCCGCGGCCACGATGTTCAGTCCGTGAGATGTGTTGCCCACGAAAGCGATCTCCTCGACCGTGGCATGAATCAGACGCGCCACCAACCCGCGCACCTTGGCCACGCGCTCGTCCGACGACTCCAGGCCAGCCTCTTCTCGCCCTTCTCGCTGGGCGATGAGCGAGGTCATGGCCTCCGCAGCGGGAGTGGGCAGCGGCCCGGTCGAAGCGTGGTTGAGATAGACATAGCGCTGCGTCACTGGAAAGAAGTGTCGGAGATCCTTCAGAGTATCCACTGGCGGGTTCGTCCTTTCTGGAGGTAGGTCACGTTCAGCAGGGCAATCGAAGAACACTCGCAATGACCTCGTACATACATAGGGTCCGTAAAAAAACAACTTACCGATTTGGTGGTTCCGCTCCGATGTCAGGG
>CAZPMV010000345.1:0-3548 GCA_964587335.1 uncultured Anaerolineales bacterium | reverse complement strand
ATAGAGATCGCCGCTGGGGCGATCGTCACCAACCCATTCTATCACCAAAGCAACCCTCTGTCAACAACATGAGTCTCTCTTGAACATCTGCGTTCTTCGTTGATAATGCGCAGGGCCGCTACTTCGGCAACTCCAGATCCGTATCAACATACTATCATACTCGTATTAAATGACCATAAAGAGAACATTACAGTTCTATTACAGAGCGCCTGCTTCTCGTCACCATGACCAGCAGAACCGGAACCCTCTCGGCGAGACCCAAAGGCCTCCGGCCTGTGCGCCTCTACCCGATGTTCTCTGCTCGATGTGAGGGAGTTGCACTCCTCTTCGATGTGAGGGAGTTGCACTCCCGAACCTGGGCTCGGAGTACAACTCCTCGCCATCAAAAGCCCTGTCCAGGCGCATTTCGATGCAAGGGAGTTGCACTCTCTCGATGTTTTCGATATGAGGGAGTTGTACTCCCGAACAGGCGCTCGGAGTACAATTCCTCGCCATCATCATAATAATGACACCCATCACCTGGCCTTCTCGAAGCGATAGCCAATCCCGTGTTCCGTGAGGATGTACTGCGGTTGCTGGGAATCCTTCTCGATCTTCTTGCGCAAGCGCCATATATATATGCGCACGTAATCTACATAGTTCACGTACTCCTTGCCCCACACCTCTTCCAATAACTGCTTATAGGTTAGCACTCGCCCAGCGTTATCCACCAAATGGCCCAGAAGCCGGTACTCCGTTGGCGTCAGTCTCACCAGATCCCCTTGCACCTCAACCCTCCGGTCGGCCAGGTCCACCGCCAGGTACTCATCGCGGTAGGCCGCAGGTGGTTCCTCCGACGGAGACACGTGGGCGCGCCGTAGGAGCACCTGCATCCTGGTCAACAGTTCCTCCATGCCGAAGGGCTTGGTCAGGTAGTCATCAGCGCCATGCTCTAACCCGCGCACAATCTCCTCATCCTTGCCTTGGGCTGCCAGGATCATCATCGGGACGTCGGACATCTCCCGGATGCGCCGGCAGGTTTTCCTGCCGTTCGAATTGGCCAGTACAACGTCCACGATCACCAGGTCGGGCTGACGGTTAGCAACATGCAACAATCCCTCCTCACACTCATAGGCCGTATACACCTCGTAGCCCTGTTGCACCAGGGTCTCGTCAACCTGTTGCACGAACTCGGCATCATCATCAATTAGCACGATCCTCTTTCTCGCGTTAGAGTGCCGGGCCGTCGGTTCTGCCGCCATGTCCTTGATCTCCCCTCCGTCCGAAACATAGACATCATCGTATGCAAATCTGCGAACTGCACTATTCTACCATGCCAACATTAGACAACTCATAAAAACAGTATTACAGATTCATAACAATGCGCGACAATTCGCGACAATTCGCGAGGAAGCCCTCCCAGGTGCAACGCACTTCTCAAGTGCGTTGCACCTACGGAAGAACAAAGGGGGAGCTCTCCGTTTGGAGAGCTCCCCCTCTGCTGATCGGAACAGGTCTGTAAATCAGTTGGCCTTCTCGAAGCGATATCCAACCCCATGCTCGGTGCGGATGTACTTCGGTTCGCCGGGGTTCCTTTCTATCTTCTTGCGCAACCGCCATATGTAAACCCGCACATAGTCAACATCGCCCACGTACTCCCAACCCCACACCCTCTCCAGCAGTTGTCTGTAGGTGAGGACCAACCCAGCGTTCTGCACCAGATAGGCCAGAAGCCGATACTCCGTCGGCGTCAACGCCAGCGGTTCCCCCTGCACGACAACCCTTCGCTCAGCCAGATTCACAGTCAGGTAGTCGTCACTGTAGGTGACGGGTGACTCCGTGGGCGGCGGCCATGCGGCGCGACGCAAAACGGCCTGGATTCTGGCATCCAACTCCTTGAGGCTGAATGGTTTGATCACGTAATCGTCGGCGCCAATCTTCAGCCCCTTCACCCTGTCAGCCTCCTGCCCTCGGGCGGTGAGCATGATGACGGGCACGTTGGAAACGTCCCTGACGCGGCCACAGACCTCCCAGCCGTCCATCTCGGGCATCATGATGTCTAACACGATCAAGTCCGGTCGGTCGAGGTACATCGTCTGCAACCCGTCGCGCCCATTGCTGGCGGTGCTCACCTCGTAGCCAGCCTTGGTCAGATATAGGCACATGGCCTCCACTAGCTGTTCGTCGTCGTCAATGATCAGTAGCTTCGTTTTTTCACTCATGTCATCCTCCCAACTTGTGCAGACGTGCGGAGGGGCCGAGGTGCAGAGGTGCCCCCTGCTCCTCTGCTCCCCCGCTTCCCCGCTCCCCTGCGCATTTACCCCTGTTTGCCATTGACAGACAAGGTCACGGTGAAGCGAGTGCCCTCGCCCAACTCACTCTCGACCCTGATGGCGCCACCATGGGACTGCACCGCCGCCTTGACCAGCACCAGGCCCAGACCAGTGCCCTTGATCCCTGCCTCCCTCGCCGCCTCTGTCCTATAGAACTTCTCAAAGAGACGAGGCAATTCCTCAGACGAGATACCTATCCCGCGATCAACGACATCGAGGACGAGATTGTCCCCCTCCTGTCGTGCCGCCAGGTCTACCTGCCCCCCTTCGTGGCTGAACTTGATGGCGTTGCTGAGCAGGTTCTTGACCAAGGTCATCATCAGACCCCTATCGGCGAGGATCATGGGCAAATGGGCCGGCAGGTCGAGATGGATAGCGATATTCCTCTCTCGGGCCGCGACGTCGAGGATAGAGAGGGCATCGCTGACGACCTCGCTGATAGAGAGAGGCCCCTTCTGTATCTGAACCCTTCGCTGCTCCAACCGGGAGATGTCCAGAAGATCGCTAATCAGACCAGACAGCCTGTCGCTCTCTCGGTCAATGACTGAGAGGAACTTGTGGCGGGTTGCCCTGTCCCCATCCTCCAGGTCGTCCAGGAGGAGCTCGGTATAGGCCTTGACGGAAGCCAGAGGAGCCCTGAGCTCATGGGACACATTGGCCACAATGTCGGATTTCAGACGATCTATCTCCTTCAAATGGGTGATGTCAGCCAAGCTGAGCAGGTATCCATCACCAAGGGACGTGACCCCCAGGAGCACATCACGAGCGCCGTTCCCACCGCCCTTCCCACCAACAAGCGTCGCCTCTGCCGGAGCCACCCGCTCCCCCGAGGCCATGGCTGTCTGCACGAGGCTTCCTTCACTCCACATGTCTGGGCCGAAGAGTTCGGGAAGTCGTTTGCCCAACACCTCCTGAGCGGTGTAGCCGGTGATGACCTCTGCCCCTGGGTTCATGGTGGCGATCCGCATCTCCGAATCTATCACCATGATGCCAGCGAAGGCCTGCTCCAGGATGGTCTCCGTCCTGTCCCTCTCCTCAACGACCTCCTCATACAGCCTGGCGTTCTCGATGGCAATCGCTACCTGGCTGCCTATCGTGGTCGCCAGATTCACCTGCTCGTCGGTGAACCGTTGGCCTTCTTCGGTGTGATCCAATGCCATAAGGCCGATCACTGCGTCTTTGCTGATCAGCGGGACCGCCAGCATGCTTCTGATCCCGAACGGCTTCGTCCATCTC
>CAZPMV010000344.1:0-3563 GCA_964587335.1 uncultured Anaerolineales bacterium | reverse complement strand
ACTGCCGCGGCGGACGTTTTTGGAGAATATGTACGTGCAGTTCAGCGAGCGGTTTCCTGGCGTGGTGCTGGACATGGAGGCCGAGCGCATTTTCGTGGATCGCAGCCAGAATCTGGACGCACCGCTGGAGCAGCTCTACAGCGCCTATCTGGAAAACGAGCTGGACTTCGCGGCCATCAGTCCCGAGTACGCGGCCGGTTTGGCCCAATTCCCCTCGTCCCTCGCTGCTCATTCCTCATTGTCTCCTGTCGCCATCAAGGGGCAGGTCACGGGGCCGGTGAGTTGGGGGCTGACGGTGGTAGATCGTGACCGCCGCCCGGTGCTCTACGATGACGTGCTGGCCGATGCGCTGGGCCGGCATCTGCGGCTCAAGGCGGCCTGGCAGGAGCGGGAGTTGCGCAAGCTCTGCCCGAACACCATCATCTTCGTGGACGAACCGTACATGGCTTCCTTCGGTTCGGCCTTCGTCTCGCTCCAGAGGGAGCAGGTGATCACGCTGCTGGAGGAGGTCTTCGACGGCATTGAGGGGCTGAAGGGTGTGCACTGCTGCGGCAACACTGACTGGTCGCTGCTGCTGGCAACTTCGGTGGACATCCTCAGTTTCGATACGTACGAGTATGCGGAGACGCTGGCGCTCTATCCCGACGATGTGCGGGCGTTCCTCGACAGGGGCGGCACCATCGCCTGGGGCATCACCCCGCAGACGGAGGCGGTGTGGGAAGAAACGGTGGAGAGCCTGGTGGAGCGGTTGCACGAGGCCACAGACCTGCTGGTGCGCAAGGGGGTTCCGCGGGATGACATCCTGGCCGCGTCTATGGTCACACCCTCGTGTGGCGTGGGCACGCTGGAAGAGCCAGCGGCAGAGCGGGCGCTGGCACTGACGGCGGGGGTGGCGAGGGTGATGCGGGAGAGGTACTTGGGAGAGGGCAGTGACGGGTACTGAGGAAGCACGGGAGGAATTGGAGCGTCTGGAAGCGAGTGTTCGATGAGTGAGGTTGAGGAACTTCTTGACGAAGGAGGACAAGGAGACGATGGCCGAATTGGACAAACACCTTCCGCAACTGAGTGAGTTCTTTGCCCGGCAGCCTGAAGTCGTATTGGCCTATCTCTACGGCTCCTACGCCACGGGGCAGACGTGGGCTGAGAGCGACCTTGACATCGGCGTGCTCTTTGATGAGCAGGTCGCGCCGCTCCAACAGTTCAGGTTGGTGCTAGGCTACGGCACCGAAGTGCGGAAGCTGATCCAAGACGGAGTCGAGGTGGATGTGCGGGAGCTTGGTGGGGCTCCCGTTGAGTTCCTGATGCAGGTCATCAGGCCCGGAAAGTGCCTCTACGCCTGCACTGAGCGGGAGCGAGTGCAGTTCGAAACAGAGGTCATGACGCGATATCTCGATTTCAAGCCGGTGTTGGAGGAGTACTACCATCACCT
Organism: uncultured Anaerolineales bacterium; assembly: GCA_964587335.1. Taxonomy (GTDB): domain Bacteria; phylum Chloroflexota; class Anaerolineae; order UBA3071; family UBA3071; genus UBA3071. The sequence continues at coordinate 2,134 of CAZPMV010000344.1, read as the reverse complement.
GCGCCAACGCATTAGAAGGGGGGAGTTCAGTGCTCGACTTGGAAAGTATATCGCAGAAACTCGCAAGATTGTTCACGGAACGGGAGAAGCTGGAGAGCTACCGGCGGCTGTCTCGTGATGAGTTCAAGGCCAACTTCATCATCCAGGACGCGGCGTGTTACTCTTTCATCGTCGCCATCCAGGCCTGCATAGACATCGCTTCGCATATCATCGCGGCCTGCGGCTTTAGAAAGCCGGTGGGCTCTGCTGACCTCTTCGTGGTCTTGGGCGAAGAAGCTATCCTATCCGATGAGTTCGGGGCCAAGCTGAATGGCATGGTTGGATTCAGGAACATTCTTGCCCACATGTACTGGTTGATTGATTACGACAAGGTGTACGACAGTTTGCCGAGTGGCTTGGAAGACCTCGCTAGGTTTGGGCAATACATCGTCGAGTTCACCGAATCCTACGCCACAGGTATCGAGAGGGATTAGCCTTGACCATCGTCATCACAGGTTCTATCGCTTACGACTACATCATGACCTTTCCGGGCCGCTTCGTGGAGCACATCCTGCCCGAGAAGTTGCATGTGCTCAGCGTGAGCTTTCTGGTGGACACCATGCAGCGGCGGCGGGGTGGCTGCGCGCCCAATATCGCCTACAGCCTGGCACTGCTGGGCCACCGGCCGCGCATCATGGCCACGGCAGGGCAGGACTTCGCCGAATACCGCGCCTGGTTGGAGGCGCACGGCGTGGACACTTCGGGCATTGTGGAGATTCCCGATGAGTTCACGGCCTCGTTTTTCGTCAACACCGACCAGGACAGCAATCAGATCGCTTCATTCTACACCGGGGCCATGAGCCGGGCGGCAGAGCTTTCCTTTCACGATGTGGACCACGAGGAGATCGAGTTGGCCATCATCTCGCCCAACGACCCCGGGGCCATGGCGCTCTACGCTCGTGAATGTCAGGAGTTGGGCATCCCTTACATCTATGATCCCAGCCAGCAGATCATCCGCCTCGATGGCGAGACGCTGGTAGAAGGGACACGCGGGGCACGGCTCCTCGTGGTCAACGAGTACGAATTTGGGATGCTCAAGAACAAGACATGCCTGGATGACGATGAGCTGCTGGCGCTCGTCCCCACGATGATCATCACCAAGAGCGAGCAGGGCTCTGTGATCTTCGAGGGTGGAGAGGCTATCGAGATACCATCCGCGCCGCCGCGACACATCGTTGAGCCCACAGGCGTTGGCGACGCCTACCGGGCAGGCATCATGACCGGCATGATCCGGGGCTATTCCTGGGAGACGACGGGCCGCATTGCCAGCCTGGTGGCCACTTACGCCCTGGAATGCGACGGCACGCAGGGGCACTGCTTCACTCTGCCCGAGTTCGTGGCTCGCTATCGCGCCACCTTCGGCGACTCGCCGGAGGTCACCGATTTGTCGAACAGCGCGCAATTGGGGCTTGAGATTGCGCAAGACGTAGAACGTGAAACGTGACACACGATGCGTACCACGGGCATATTCGAGAACTGAAGGATAGAGCCGAGATCTTGGCTCGGCTTCAAACTGACCGCCTCTACGCCGCTTATGCCATCGGCGACCTGGAGCCATGGTTCTTCCGGCAGTGCCAGTGGTGGGTGGCGGAGGTGGGTGGCCGATGGGCGCTGATCCTGCTCTACCGTGGACTGGAACCGCCGGCGCTGTTCTGCATGGGCGAACCGGCGGGGGTGGCCGCGGCATTGGATCAGGCGACATTGCCGGATTGCGTCTACTTCACCGCCAAGCCGGAGCATTGGCCGTCGGTGGAGGAACGCTACCGCTTGCAGTTCGCCAACTGCATGTTCCGTTTGGTGGTGGACGCGGAGAGCTTCCGGCCGATGGCGAACGGCGCCGCCTTCCGGCTGCAAACACCCGATCTTGAACCGCTGCGAACGCTGTATGGCCGTGGCGAGGCTGACGCTGCTGACGCTTTCGCGCCCTACCAGCTTGAGCAGGGGGTCTTCTTCGGCCTGGGCGTGGATGGGAAGCTCGTCTCGGTGGCGGGCACGCACCTTGTCGCGTCGAACTATGGCTTGGCGGCGGTGGGCAATGTCTTCACCCATCCGGCGCACCGGGGGCATGGCTACGGGACCGTCTGCGCCAGCGCGG